>CAWUKE010000178.1:0-4637 GCA_963922935.1 uncultured Alphaproteobacteria bacterium
TTTTCGTCTTCCGTGCGGTAAATCACGTCCTCAATATCGACGCGTTGGATCGGACGGTTAGTCGGGATCACCAGCACATCGAGCTTATAAATCTCCGCAAATTCGCCGGCCTCTGTTTCGGCGGTCCCCGTCATGCCGGAGAGCTTCTCATAAAGGCGGAAATAGTTTTGCAGCGTGACTGACGCGAGCGTCTGGTTCTCGGCTTTAATATCGACGCCTTCTTTGGCTTCAATCGCTTGGTGCAAACCTTCTGAAAGGCGGCGGCCATCCATCATCCGGCCTGTAAATTCATCGATCAGGACGACTTCGCCATTTTTGACGATATAGTCTTTATTGGCGACATAGAGGCGGTGCGCTTTCAGCGCCTGGTTGGCGTGGTGAACGACCGTGACATTTTCAATGTCGTAGAGGCTTTCACCTTGCAGCAGGCCACGCTCCCGCAAGAGCTGCTCTAACTGTTCATTGCCGTCTTCATTATAGGTCGCGGTGCGCGCTTTTTCATCCACCTCATAGCCGCCTTCATCGATTAGCGGGACAATCGTATCCATTTGGCGGTAAAGCTCGGAGCGATCCTCTGACGGGCCGGAAATAATCAGCGGGGTTCGCGCCTCATCGATCAGGATCGAGTCAATCTCATCAATAATAGCGTAAACATGGCCGCGCTGCATCATCTCCGCGACACTCATCTTCATATTATCGCGCAGATAATCGAAGCCATATTCATTGTTCGTGCCGTAAGTGATGTCGGCGGCGTAAGCGCCTTTCCGGCCTGGCCCGTAAGGGTCGTGATTATTGATACAATCCACCGTCAGGCCGAGGAAGTTATAGACTTGGCCCATCCATTCTGCGTCGCGGCGGGCGAGATAGTCGTTCACCGTCACAATATGCACGCCCCGACCCGTCAGCGCGTTCAGGTAGGCAGCAAGGGTGGAGACGAGCGTTTTCCCTTCACCCGTGCGCATCTCAGCAATCTCGCCACGGTGCAGCGTGATGCCCCCGATCAGCTGCACATCATAATGGCGCTGTCCCAGCGTGCGCTTGGCGGCTTCACGGACCGTTGCAAAGGCTTCAGGCAGAAGATCATCCAGCGTCTCGCCGCCTTCCAAGCGCTGCTTATATTCATCCGTTTTCAGTTTGAGCTGATCATCTGTGAGTCGTTCAAACTCTGGCTCCAGCGCGTTAATGCGCGCCACAATCGGGCGGAGTTTTTTCAGTTTCCGGTCATTTTCTGTGCCGAAAATCTTCTTGGCGAGGCCGAGCATGGGCTGTCCTTGGAACGTCTGACGCGTATTTTGGGTCCCTAACCCCTGAAATAGGGGCGATATACGCGTTGCAATGCGGCCTCGACTTAGGAACGGCCCTTCCACAAGTCAACGAAAGCGGGCATCTGCGTTCCATGAGGATTTTGACATGATTCAGATCGCGCTACGTCCCGGCACGGGTAAATTCAGGTTTGTCTGTCTGGCCATGAGCGTCGCGACAGTCGCCCTGACAGCCTGTCAGGCGGACGCGCCGCAAAGCCCGACAGTCAATGAGGCTCTCATTGATCGCACGGATGATCCTATTGTGGCACAAATCAATGGGGACCCGGTCTACGCGTCTGATGTCATCCGCGCGGCCATCGCGGATGGCCGGATCGGGGAGGCGGAAACTTTAGATCCAACATCAGAGGGCTTTGCCGTCACACGGGACGCGCTGATCGATCAACGGCTCCTGGCGCGCGAAGCTCTGGCGCAGGGGTTAGACCAAACCGATGAAGGCCAACGCCGCCTTCGCGTGGCGCGCGATCGTGTGTTGGGTAACCTCGCCGTTGAGGAACGTCTCGCTGCAGACGTGACAGAGACTGCCATCCGCGATCTCTATGACGCGCAAAATGCGCTCGCCCAACAGGGGCCGGAACGGCGCTTGCGGCATATTCTGACAGGGAGTGAAGAGGCGGCTCAAGCCGCGTTGGAACAGCTCGCGGCGGGGGAACCTTTCGAAGCGGTGGCGCTGGCTGTCTCGATTGACGCGGATAGTCGCGCGCGGGGGGGGCGCCTTGGCTGGCGCGGTCGCGCCAGCGTGTCGGACCGCTTGGAAACCGCGATTTTCACCGCGCCCTTAGGGGAGCGCCTGGGGCCGATAGAATCAGAAGCTGGCTGGCATATTATTGATGTGTTGGAGGCCCGAACGCCGGGCGCGCGCCCCTTTGAAGAGGTTGAAGACGATCTGGAACGCTTTCTGACCTACCGTGCGCTCGACACGCTTATCACGGAGCTGCGGGAGGAGGCGGACCTGGTGTTGATAGCCCCTGAAGATATTGCGCACAGCGCCAATAGCGCCAAGGACATGGAAGAATGAAGCCCTCTCCCTTTGCGCCCGCGCAATTCCCAACATTACTGCCTCTGGCAGGCTTCACCATGGCCACTGCGGAAGCGGGCGTAAAATATGAAGGCCGGACCGATGTGTGGGTCTTGCGCGCGCAGCCCGGCACGCAGGTCGCGGGCGTCTTTACGCAAAACCGCTGCCCCGGCGCACCCGTGGATTGGTCGCGCAAGGCGCTGCTGGCATCAACATATGGTCCGCGTCTGGTGGTGGTTAATTCCGGCAATGCGAACGTCTTTGGGGGGCAGAAAAGCCGCGACGCCGTGGTGGAAACCGCAGAGGCTGCAGCGCGCATCTTTGGCGGGGACGCGGCCAGCGTACAACTCGCCAGTACGGGCGTGATTGGCGAACCGTTGGATGCGTCCAAAATGACGGCGGTCTTTCCCAAAATGGACTTGCAGGCCGACGGCTGGGAAGCGGCAGCGCGCGCTATCATGACGACGGATACCCACCCCAAAGGGGCAACGGCGACCGCCACGATCCACGGCACGCCAGTCCGCATCAACGGCATTGCCAAAGGCTCCGGTATGATCGCGCCGGACATGGCGACCATGCTGGCCTATGTCGCCACAAACGCCGCCCTGCCGCAACATGTCTTGCAGGCGCTTCTTTCTGAACAAGTCGGTTCCACCTTCAACGCGATCACGGTCGATAGTGATACGTCGACCTCAGACACGCTCCTTCTGCTGGCGAGTGGGGCCGCAGGGAATAAGCGTGTCGAAGATGCGAACGACCCCACGCTTAAAGACTTCCGCGATGCGTTGCACGCCGTCCTGTTCGATCTCTCGCAACAAATCATCAAAGACGGCGAAGGCATCAGCAAGTTCGTCACGATCCATGTGACGGGCGCTGTGTCTGACCTGTCGGCGCGCGCCATCGCCATGAGCGTCGCGAACTCCCCGCTGGTTAAAACCGCCATCGCGGGCGAAGACGCCAATTGGGGCCGCATCGTCATGGCCGTGGGCAAGGCCGGCGAACCCGCGGAACGCGATAAGCTGACCATCACACTCGGCCCGCACACGCTGGCGCAAAAAGGCGAACGCATGCCGGATTATACGGAACTGGATGGTAGCGAATATATGAAGCGCGACGAGATCGAAATTGGCATCGATCTGGGCTTAGGCGACGGCGCCTTCACCGCTTACACCTGCGATCTGACTCACGCCTATATCGATATCAATGCGGATTATCGGTCTTAAATATGGCCGAAACGAAGATCGATATTACAAAGCCCGTCCTCTGGGTCGCCGCCTGTGCGCTGATCGACGCGGATGGGCGCGTGCTGGTCACGCAGCGGCCCGAAGGCAAAGATCATGCAGGCCTGTGGGAGTTTCCGGGCGGCAAGATCGAACCAGGCGAACTGCCCGAACAGACTTTGGTGCGGGAGCTTTATGAAGAACTTTCCGTCGAACCCTGTCTGGATTGTTTGGAACCGCTCACCTTTGCGAGCCATGTTTACCCGGACTTTCATCTGATCATGCCGACCTATATGTGTCGCCAATGGGACGGTTTTGTCCGGCCGCGTGAAGGGCAGGGAACGGCCTGGAAATTCGCAGACGAGATCGTGCAGATGGACCTGGTCCCCGCAGACATCCCCCTCGCGCAGCAACTCGCGGCGAGATTGCCACGCGGGAAACGCTTTTTGGTTTAATAGTATTTGTTGGCTCAGGCCGACTTGATCGGCCTGCCCATCTCCCATCGCTTACGGAATAGCTGAGAGGGTTGGGAGATAGGCTCGCCGTCGTAGCCAAAGATTGATCTGGGAGATCAATCGACGCGAAGGGTCGGCGAGAGCGGGAAAATAATAAGTCTGCTGGCTATCCCCCAATCGGGGTCAGCGTCTTCCCTGTCACGGCAAAGTAAGCGCGTTCGCCTTCTAACTCTTCTGCAATGGCAGGGTCTTCGACATCCAGCCCGCCCGTGAAGGTCCCGAAGCTGGGCAGGATGATCCGGCTTTGGCTGACAGCGAAGCACGGGAAGCGGCGCGCAGACCGCCGGGTGCGGACGCGGACTTTCGGGTGGAGGTGCCCGCACACATTTACGCCTTTGTCTCCAAAAGGCGCCGTCGGTAAGTGGGTCAGTAAGAACCCGCCCTCCTCCAAATGGTCTTCCTGATCACCGGGCAGGCCCGCCGGAATGTCGGGATCATGATTGCCGAGGATCCACGTAAAGCGCGGCACGCTATCCACGATCTCTTGCGTCTTGGCATAGTCGTCCGCATGCATACGCGCCCCGGCTGCGACGTCGTGAAAACTATCACCCAGTGCGGCGAC
>CAWUKE010000179.1:0-4620 GCA_963922935.1 uncultured Alphaproteobacteria bacterium
GAATGGCGGCGTTCACTTGATGCCGAAGCCCTGCCAGTCGCTCGGGGCTTCGACACACGCAAGATTAACATGGCGTGGGGCGCGGCGATCCAAATGTTGATGACCTATTTCGTAATTGATCAAACAGCCTTGAAGGATAGCTTTGGCGCGCAAGCTGAGCCCGTCCTCGCAACAGCAAAATGGTTAGCCGCCACCGATACGGACGAGTTTTTTGTTCGGACACGCAAAGGATATCGGATTACGCCGGCCGGACGTCCCTTTACGCGATCGATTGCATCGCAATTTGATGCTTTCCTCCAAGACGGCTCCGCCCAATTTTCAATCGCTGTTTAGGCTGTCAGCCGATCGTTTCAAAACTTGACCACCGTCAAGTTTTCGCATTCCGCTTTTCTTAGCCACGATTCTGAGGACTATTTTCAGGGGGAGCCAACGTGGCGATTACCGCATCTAATCCTATTCGCGAAGATAGCAGTCTTTTTGTTATCGCCATAATCTGCGCCCTCGGCGCGATTTGGTCGCTTTTCGCCTGGGCCTTCGGGGCGCCGAGTGCTGGCTCGCCTGGCCTCGCCATTCACGGCCCTCTTGCAATGGCCTTCTTTCTGGTTGGCGGCATTGTCGCGATTGCCAAAAATGCCATCGACGTCCGACAGGTCAATCATAGCGAATATAATGACGACATCGTCAAAGCGGGCGTCATCGCGACAATGTTTTGGGGCCTTGCCGGCCTGCTCGTGGGCGTGGTCATCGCGTGTCAGCTTGCCTGGCCGGAGATCTTTTATTTCGAGAACCTCGCCTGGACGAATTTTGGGCGCTTGCGGCCCCTTCATACATCGGCCGTGATCTTTGCGTTTGGCGGGAATGCCCTTCTAGCCACGTCTTTTTATGTCGTGCAGAGGACAACGCGAACCCGCCTGGCGGGCGGATACTGGCCCTGGTTTGTCTTTTGGGGCTACCAGCTGTTTATCGTTCTGGCGGCCACAGGCTATCTCGCGGGGGTTACCCAATCCAAAGAATATGCGGAACCCGAATGGTATGTTGATATCTGGCTGACCATCGTCTGGGTCGCCTATCTACTCGTCTTTTTGCTGACGCTCGCCCGGCGCAAAGAGCCGCATATCTATGTCGCGAACTGGTTCTTTCTGGCGTTCATTGTCACCGTTGCGATCCTGCACGTCGTGAATAATCTAGCGCTCCCAACTGGGCTTTATAGCGCGAAAAGCTACTCTCTGTATGCGGGTGTCCAAGATGCCATGACCCAATGGTGGTACGGGCATAATGCCGTGGGCTTCTTCCTCACCGCTGGCTTCCTCGCCATCATGTATTACTTCATTCCGAAGCGGGCCAACCGGCCAGTTTGGAGCTATAAGCTCTCCATCGTCCACTTCTGGTCCGTGATTTTCATCTATATCTGGGCCGGGCCTCACCACCTTCACTACACAGCCCTGCCGCAATGGACGCAGACACTGGGTATGGTGTTCTCACTCATGTTGTGGATGCCAAGCTGGGGCGGGATGATCAACGGCCTGATGACCCTGTCAGGGGCGTGGGATAAGCTTCGCACGGACCCAGTCCTGCGGATGCTGGTTGTCTCTGTGGCATTCTACGGCATGGCGACCTTCGAAGGTCCGCTCCTGTCGATCCGTTACGTGAACGCTCTGTCTCACTACACCGATTGGGGTATTGGGCACGTCCATTCTGGGGCGCTGGGTTGGAATGGCTTCATCACCTTTGGCGCTTTGTACTGCCTCGTCCCTTGGCTATGGAAAAAGGAAGAGCTGTTCTCGCTTAAACTCGTCGAGTGGCACTTCTGGCTCGCAACGATTGGGATCGTCTTCTACATCTGTGCCATGTGGGTGTCCGGTATCGGCGAAGGCCTGATGTGGCGCGCCTATAATGAGCTCGGCTTCCTAGAATATAGCTTCATCGAATCCGTCTCGGCCAAGCATATCGCCTATGTCGTGCGGGCGACAGGGGGAGCGCTCTACCTCGGCGGCGCCCTGATCATGTCCTTCAATATCTATCAGACCATCAAAGGTCGCGGATTGGCGAAAGCGAAAGATGGGATTGAACCCCGTCTGCGTCGTCCAGTCCTGCCAACCGGCGGTGTTTTGGGAGCAGCCGAATAATGTTCATGGGATTACAAAAATCGCTCGAGCGGAATAGCTTTAAGCTTCTGCTCGGAATTATTGCCACAGTCTCCGTTGGCGGCCTCGTCGAGATCGTGCCGCTCTACTATGTCGACACGACGATTGAGGAAGTAGAAGGTATGCGCCCCTACTCTCCTCTCGAACTAGCAGGCCGTAGCATCTATATTCGCGAAGGCTGCTATACGTGTCATTCGCAGATGATCCGCCCCCTGCGGGATGAAGTTGAGCGTTACGGCCATTATAGCCTAGCGGCGGAGTCCATGTATGATCGCCCGTTCCAATGGGGATCTAAACGGACAGGCCCAGATCTCGCACGTGTTGGCGGGAAGTATTCAGATGAATGGCATAAGCTTCACTTAGAAGACCCGCGGGCGGTCGTGCCGGAAAGCATCATGCCGCCTTATAAATTCCTGAGTGAAACCAAACTCGTCTACCACAATATTGCCGACGATATGAAAGCCAACAAGGCGCTCGGTGTCCCCTACTCCGATGAAATGATCGAGAAGGCAAAGGCGGATGTGAAAACGCAGGTCGATGAATTTGCCGACGATTATGATGGCTTCATGGCGCGTTATCCCAAAGCTGTGGTGCGGGAATTTGACGGGAATGCCCGTGACATCACCGAAATGGATGCGCTGATCGCTTATCTGCAAATGCTCGGGACCCTCGTGGAATTCGAAGACTATGATCCACTGGATCGGGAGAACATCCGATGAGCTACGATAGCATTGCCCATATTGTGAAACTGGGTGGGACGGTCGCGTTTTTCAGTCTCTTCCTCGGCGTTCTGCTCTACACATTTTGGCCGAGCAATCAGGAGCGTTTCAAACAAGCCGCCCGCCGTCCGCTGGAAGATGAAGACCACTTGATTGAGGAGGTATCGCCATGAGTGATCAACCCCAAAAGGATCAAGTCACCGGCGAATGGACAACCGGCCATGAATGGGACGGGATCGAAGAGCTGAACACACCCATGCCGCGTTGGTGGTTATGGATTTTCTACGCCACAATCATCTTCTCGATTGGCTACTGCATCGCAATGCCGGCGATCCCGCTCTTGAAACAAGCCACGCCGGGAACGCTGAATTCGTTCTCGCGCGTTGATGTGATGGATGAAATGGCGGCCCTAAAAGACTCGCGGCAGGAATTTGCCGTCCGACTGGATACGGCCAGCCTTGATGAAATCCGAGCAGATGATGAGTTGCTGCGCTTTGCCATGGCGTCCGGGAAGTCAGCTTTTGGCGATAATTGTGCGACCTGCCACGGCAGCGGCGCCCAAGGTTTTCCCGGTTATCCAAACCTCAATGATGATGTTTGGCTCTGGGGCGGCAGTTTTGAGGAAATTCGGAATTCAATTCGGGTTGGCATTCGCTCAACACACACTGAAACACGGATGAGCCTCATGCAGGCCTATGGCCGCGACGGCTTTCTGACGCGTGATGAAATTCGCGATGTGGCTGAATATATCACATCGATTTCCGGCGGTGACGGCGATGAAAAGCGCATTCCGGCTGGTGCTGCCATCTATGCGGAAAACTGTGTCAGCTGCCACGGCGAAACCGGTCTTGGCGATCGTAGCCAGGGCGTGCCGGACCTGACGGACCAGGAATGGCTCTATGGCGGCGATATTCAAAGCCTCGTTGAGACGCTTTATGGCGGTCGTGCTGGCGTGATGCCCCAGTGGGAAGAGCGCCTGGATTCGCATACCATCACAGCGCTGGCGCTCTATGTGCATTCGCTTGGTGGCGGTGAGGTTTCCACACCGCTCCCGAGTGGGACAGATAGCCTCGAGTAGAAGCGACCTGGCAAGCCATGGTAGAGCTAAATATCGCCCGACCCTTAGCGGCCCCGAATGTGGAACGGTCAGCCGCGGTTGCATCTTCGCCTTCAACGCCGCGTAGCCTCTACGTCAAACGCACGAAGCTCTACCCGAAGGTCACGGCGGGGATCTTTCGACGCCTGAAATGGATCGCTTTATTCGTCTTGCTGGGCATTTACTACGGTGTGCCCTGGCTCCGGTGGGAGCGAGGCGTCGGTCAGCCTGATCAAGCGGTTCTGATCGATTTTGAAAATGCCCGCTTCTATTTCTTCCTTATCGAGATTTGGCCGCAAGAGGTTTACTACATTACGGGTCTTCTAATCCTAGCGGCGCTGGGGCTCTTCCTCGCGACATCTCTCTTTGGGCGCGTTTGGTGCGGATTTGCCTGCCCGCAGACGATCTGGACCGATCTTTTCATCGCGGTTGAGCGCTTTTTCGAAGGTGACCGCAATGCGCGCATGCGTTTGGATAAGAAGCCTTGGACGATGAACAAGGTCGCGCGTAAAGTCGCCAAACATATTACGTGGGTCTTGGTTGCAGCCGCCACGGGTGGGGCCTGGATTCTCTATTTTCACGACGCGCCGACAATTGCGCGGGATTTCTTTACCGGTCATGCGCCGACGACATCCTATGTCTTTGCAGCGCTGCTGACCTT
>CAWUKE010000180.1:0-4586 GCA_963922935.1 uncultured Alphaproteobacteria bacterium
AGGCGTTTATTGGGCGCATCGACCCCGGCGATAAAGACGGGGACGCCCGCCCCATACGCAATGCGAAGATAGCCCTTACGATAACCAGCTTTGGCGCTGCGCGTACCTGTGGGGGTTATGCCCAGATACATTTTTTCGCGCGCGTCAAAGACGGCCTTTGTTTGTTCGACGACATCGCTGGCGGCTTTGCGGTCAATCGGGATGCCGCCCAGGCGTTTGAACAGACCGGAGAGCGGCCAAACAAACGCTTCCGCCTTCATCATCCAGTTAAGGCGCAGGTTCGTCGACATTTGCATGCCGAGCGATAGAGGCAGGTCCCAGTTTGAGGTGTGGGGCGCCCCAACGATAACGAGCTTATCCTCAGAGGGCCAATCGCCTTCAATGCGCCAGCCCATAAGACGCAGGATAAGCGTGCCGATCATCCGAGTGATAGCGCCGCCTTGGCGTGGATAAGACCCGCCTCCGCCCTCTGAAGCCGCGGATACTTCAGCTAGGACGCCCGCAGAGGGCGCGGGTTGGGACTGTGGCGACGAATCCATAAGGTACCGCTAGCGTAAAGGGCAGGTGGCGAACAGTGACGAATACGTGACGTTTCGCCCGAGAAGAAGCGCGAGACTGTCTAAGGCGTGACCATCTCTGTATCATCAGAGCGGAACTGATTATGCGGGTTCACGCCCGTCCAGTTTGCATCGACATAGTCTTTGATCGCGCGGGCATCCTCTTCAATATTGCCTGTCAGTGGGAATTCGCGGTCGAGAACGACATGTTTGTTCGGACCGTCAAAGGCGCAAATGAAAACAGGGACATTGGCCGCATAAGCGACGCGCAAAAAGCCCGTCTTGTAGCGATCGACATAGGCGCGCGTGCCTTCAGGCGGGAAGCCGATGCAAATCTTATCCTCTTGCTCGAACAGGCGTGTGAGCTGCCTGACAACATTACTGCCCTTTGAGCGATCCACGGGATAGCCGCCGAGGGCTCTGATGAAAGGCCCCATCGGCCAGAAGAACCACTCTTTTTTGATCAAAAATGTATATTTAAAGCCGCTGGCCAACATAGCGAGGCTCGCCGCGATGGCGTCCCAGTTCGAGGTATGCGGCACGCCGATAATGACGAATTTCGGCACGTCCGGCATTTGGCCTTTCAGCTCCCACCCAATCAGCTTCAGGAAGAAAGACCCGATAGCGCGCGTCACAACATTACCCATCCGGGGGGAATGTTCGCTCATATGAGGGTTGTTATATTTCATGGCAGGCGATGTAGCGGCTCTTCGCTTGAGGTCAATTGCATGCCTTCAGATCAATTCTGTAAGGTATTAGTTGCGCCGGTGCGACACCTGCAACCTTGATATAAAGGAGCGGCGCTTTAAACCCTAAGGCGTAATGCTATGACTTTGCATGGTCACGCGAAAAGGGGGGAGCCAGCGATGTGGGCGAGAATCAATGGATTTTCTAAGCTTTTACAATGGCCCCTCTTTGTATGTTTATCTCTTCTTGGATTTTCTCAAGGTGTTTTAGCGGCCCCGCCTACACCGCTCGACTTCGCGATGAAGCAGAATGTCGGTCGGATGGAATTAGGCCCGAATGGCCAGCAGATTGCGTTCCTAAGTCGTACATATGAAGTCATCTGTCGCGACGATCGTTGGCGTCGTCAGGACGCTAGCAAATGTGACGTTGATGAGCAGCGTCTTGCAAGTCAGGACCGGGTTATTGTTGTCGATCTTGAGACAATGAAAACGACCCGAACGGCGCCTTTGCCTGACGATGTCTCTGTAAATTGGCTGGAATGGACGGCCCCTGATAATTTGCTCATTTCAATTACCACAGGGTGGAAATTTTCACGACGGCGTTACACGCCGCCGTCTCAACGTATCCTCTCAATATCCACAGACGGGTCCGCGGAACCGGCTGTCCTATTCGGAGATAGGAAGGATGTCATCCGAGGAAATCAACGTCTTGGACGTGTTGTGAATATGCTGCGGAGTGATCCGGAGCATGTCCTCATGGCCGCTTACCGACGAAAAGACTGGGATCTGTTTCGCGTCAATGTTCGTGATGGGACGTCCGTTCGCGTGGCGAAAGGGAAACGCCGCACATTTGCATGGTACACGGATCGCCAAGGACGCCCCTCAATCCGGATGGATTGCAAGGATCTTAATTGCCGAAGAATTGAGGTTTTCCGCCCTGAGGAGGGTGCAGACCCAAATGACCCTGATGCAAAATGGATAAAGCTCCGGACCTTCAAAGTCGAGAAAAGGGGCGATGAAGAAGTTCGCGAATTTGATATTGTCGCGCCTGCCGAAGACCAAGGTCACTACTATGTGATCGTCGAAGGCGAAGACGTAAAGAGCCGATCCGTTAAAGTCTATGATGTAAAATCCGATAGCTTCGTCCGCGATGTCTATTCTGACCCGCAATATGATGTTTCGAGTGCCCTGATTAACGCTGAGACAGGTGACTATGCGGGCGTCGCTGTCTGGCGAGATCGTTTAGAATATGAGTTTATTGACAAAAGTTTGCAGAAGCATTTGCGCGCTGTGAATACGTTCTTCGAAGATCGTTGGAATATTACGATGGTTGGCTTTTCAGATAATGGCCGCGTCGCCTTGTTTTATGCGTCTGCTCCCCAAGATGCAGGGTCGTATTATATCTATGATTTTGACGCACGCTCTGTGAGCCCATTGATCAGCACGCATGAAAGCCTCCCGGGCGAATTTCCAACGCGAACAGAGAGCCTTATTGTGCCAACTCGCGACGGGCAGAAAATTACGGCCTATCACACGCGGCCCGAAAACAGCTCAGCGACAACCCCCTTGATCCTTTTAATTCATGGCGGGCCAGAGGCACGTGATACTTATGATTTTAATCGTGATGTTCAGTTCCTGGCGTCGCGCGGATATCAGGTCCTGCAACCAAACTTCAGGGGGTCTTCCGGTTATGGTCGCGAATTTGCCGAAGCCGGTTACGGCGAATGGGGTGGGCGTATGCATGATGATGTCATAGACGCTTTGAAATATGTGCAAGATCGCGGCCTGGCAAAACCCAGCCAAGCTTGCGTCATGGGGCACTCTTACGGCGGCTATGCGGCGCTCTATGCGGGGGCGGCGAATCCAGAAGCCTTTGCGTGTGTCATTGCCGGTGCCGGCGTGAGTGACCTGAATGCGTCCCTTCGACAGGACCGCGAAGCTTATGGACGCGACTCAGCCACCTATGCCTATTGGAATAAATCTATCGGCGATGAAGAGGAGGATAAGGACGCTCTTAAGGCGAAATCCCCAATCCACATGGCTGCCCAATTCGACGATCCGATCTTGTTGATTCATGGCAAAGAAGATGGAGTTGTTCTCTTCGAGCAATCAGAGACAATGCATACCGCTCTGAAAAAGGCGGGAAAAAATTCGCAATTGCTGACGCTGGAAGATGAGGGACATTTTCATCGCAACTGGGATATTGAAACATCTGAAGAATATTTCGAAACCCTTGAGCGCTTTCTCTCCCGCGCGCTTCCCGTGTCCATAAATACGCGCACTTCGGCGCAGCCCTAAGTCTTGCAGTTGGGCGGTTGCAGCGCTAACGGGCTGGCTACAATGGACGAGGGAGGGCCCTGTGGCCGAACCAACAAACGGTGTCAGTGTTGAGGATGTCTCAAAAATTGCGCGGCTTGCCCGCTTGCATGTCGATGACGATCAACGCGTGGCGATTGCGGATGATTTGAACGGTATTCTGGCTTGGATCGAACAGCTGGCCGAAGTCTATGTGGAGGGTGTGGAGCCCATGACATCCGCCATTGATATGAAAGCGCCCATGCGGGCCGATGACGTCACCGCGGGCGGCATCCGCGATCAGGTCCTCGCCAATGCGCCGAAATCTGAAGACGGTTTCTTCGTTATGCCGCGGTCTGTCGAGTAGGGTCTAAGATGTCTGATCTCACTAAACTCACCCTTGCGGGCGCGCTGGACGGCATGGCCAAGGGCAAATTTTCGTCCGTGGAGCTGACCAAAGCCCATATTGATGCCTGTATGGAAGCGGCCGACCTCAATGCCTTTATCACCACAACCTTTGAACGCGCGATGGACCAAGCGGCAGCGTCCGATGCCCGTCGTGCCTCTATTAAAAAATCTGGAGGCACAGTCGGCAAGCTCGAAGGCGCGCCGCTGGGCGTGAAAGACCTCTTCTGTACCGAAGGCGTCAAGACAACCGCGGCGTCCGACATTCTCGGCGATTTCGCCCCACCTTATGAAAGCTCCGTCACGCAAAACATGTTTGACGACGGCATGGTGATGCTGGGCAAATTGAACCTCGATCAGTTCGCCATGGGCTCGGCCAACGAGACGTCCGCCTACGGCCCCGTGATCAATCCTTGGAGAAATGGCGAAGACCTTGTTCCGGGTGGCTCCTCTGGGGGGTCAGCGGCGGCTGTGGCGGCGGATCTCTGCCTCGGCGCGACGGCGACGGATACGGGTGGATCGATCCGTCAGCCCGCGGGCTTTACGGGCACGGTTGGCATTAAGCCGACTTATGGCCGCTGTTCGCGTTACGGCATTGTGGCCTTTGCTAGTTCGCTGGATCAAGCGGGGCCGATCGCCAAGA
>CAWUKE010000181.1:0-4526 GCA_963922935.1 uncultured Alphaproteobacteria bacterium
AATTTGGACGGGCCAAAGCAGGATTTTGATCTCGATGATGAGATCCCGTTCTAGATAAAATCAAGCATTAAAGGCGTCCATCTGGGCGTCTTTTTCATTGAAAGGGGGAAATTATGGAAGCCAGTCATTATGTCGATGGGTTTGTTCTCGCAGTACCAGAAGAAAACAAAGACGCTTATATTGAGCAATCAAAACGTTTCCTAAGTATTATGAAACGCTACGGTGTTTTGAGTTACATTGAATGCTGGGAGGATGACGTCCCGGACGGAGAGGTCACCTCATTTCCAATGGCTGTAAAACGCAAACCGGGCGAAAAAATTGTCTTCTCTTGGATGACGTGGCCTTCAAAAGAGGTCCGCGATGTAGCCTATGAGAAATCGATGAATGATCCTGATATGGAACATGATCCCAGCAAATTCGCTTGGGACGGTAAGCGCATGATTTATGGTGGGTTCACGCCGATTATTATCGATTAGATCAAAGCTGTCATTCCCAGTCACTCGCCCGGAAAGGATCGATAATCTCGACATTGATCTCTTGGATTTTCGGTAGGTTCGTTTTGTCGTCAATGACGTGCCAGCGATGCCGTGTGGTTGCCTGCAATCGGCCCATCTCAGGGGTCAAACCATTCCAGTTCACTGTGAAATCAATGAGATAGTGTTGTGGTTCTATTGGGCTCACAGTCAAATCGAGAATTTCATGTGAGGATGCCGCGATGCTAGAGGCCGGACCCCGTAACCAGGCATCAAATCCTTCCATGTCGCGAATGACGCCCGAGGAGAAATTCAACGCAAAGTCATCGGCGAATATGTCCTGAAACCTATCAACTGAACGATCAGGGCGTTCGATATCAGACATATAAAGATGGACCAGCGCCCGAGACCGAGCATCGACACCGTCGCCGCGGAAGGCTGCGCGTTCCAAATAAGTCTCTGACTTTTGCGCATGCAGATAATGACTGTTCAGAATGTCATCTGGCGTAATCGCCCGCTCCTCCGGTATAAAGGCGGGCAGGGCAATCATCGTTGTGCCTTCAATAACAGGCGCATCGGGGACGCTTATGCCATCGCCAAACTGAAACTCCCCGTCGCGGTTCACGTCTTCATGAAACATAACAATGACACGGTCTCCGAAGTCCGGTCTTTCATCAAGCAAGAGGCCGATGTTCTCACTGTTCCCGGCAGGAATAAAGGCCGCCGCATTATAGTCTTCCCGCAATGGCGCACCGTCTACAAATGGATGAACAACCAAAAAGGCGGGTGTTTCACTTTTGACTTTGGGCACATAGAGCGTGGACCCAACCCGGCTCAATCCATCCAAGGTGATGACATTCGTTTCGCCATTTCCCGGCGTGACAGCGGGTGTGGCAACACTCGTATCGACTAGTTCGCTGACTGGATCAGCCTGGCAGCTTGCAAGCAAAGCGGCGCAAAAGCCGAAAGTGAGGCCTGCCCTCATTACAGGCTGATTTGCCCGCGAACGAGCTGGTCATAATCCGAGGCGAGTTGGTGGATGGTCTCACCGACCTCGTAGAGGATACCTTGGATTTCCCGCACGGGTGTGACCTCTGCCGCGGTGCCGACCACGAAACAGCCTTGGAAATGCGGCATCTCACTCGGGTAAATATCGCGCTGATGGACAGCGATGCCGCGCTTCTTGGCCAGTTTGATGACTGTGTCATAGGTGATGCCCTCTAAGAGGCAGTCATTTGTGGGGGTATGAAGCTCGCCGTCACGCACAAAGAAGATATGTGCGCCCGTACATTCTGCCACGCGTCCTTTATAGTCATACATCAGCGCATCGTCCCAGCCATTGGCCGCCGCTTTGTCTTTTGACAGAGTGCAGATCATATAAAGGCCGGCCGCCTTGGCTTTGCAGGGGATCGTGTCCGGCGCTGGGCGTTTCCAGTCACTGATCATCAGGCGGATGCCCTTCATCTTATTCTCAAAGTAACTCCCCCAATGCCAGACGGCGACGGCAAGGTGGATCGTATTGTTCTTGGAGGCCACGCCCATCATATCAGAGCCGCGCCAGGCGAGGGGGCGGAGATAGGCTGAGCCCAGTCCGGTTTTGGCCAAAGCCTCGACACAAGCGTCGTCAATCTGTTGTGTGGTGTAAGGAATTTCATAGCCCAAAAGTTGTGCCGATTTTTGCAGACGTTTCGTGTGGTCCGTTAGACGAAAGACTTCGCCTTCATAGGCACGGTCACCTTCAAAGACGGCTGAGCCATAATGCAGGCTGTGCGTTAAGACATGGACCTTGGCATCGCGCCAGTCGATAAATTCCCCATCCATCCAGATAAGGCCGTCGCGATCATGATAGGCTTTTTCGATCATGCTTCTATTCCATTTTCGTTTAGACCGCATTCTTAGCTTGGAGCGTGGGCTGTCAACCGTCATAAAGCGGCTTCAGGAGGGAAATTTTGAACCAACAAGCGACCTATCTCGACCGAAGCGACACACATGTCCTCGTTATCGATGACGATGACCGTATTCGGGATTTGCTTTCGCGCTATTTGGGGCGGTCGGGATACCGTGTTTCCAGTGCGGCGAATGCCGAAGTCGCGCGCGCGAAGATGGCCGGCCTGGAATATGATTTGCTGATTGTTGATGTGATGATGCCGGGTGAAGACGGTGTCGCTTTGACGGCCAGCTTGCGTGAATATCGTGACGTGCCGATCATATTACTGACCGCTAAGGGCGATCCTGCAGACCGGATTCGGGGCTTGAAGGCCGGGGCCGATGACTATCTGCCAAAGCCTTTTGAGCCTGAAGAGTTGCTGTTGCGCATGGATGCTATTTTCCGCCGGACAGGTCGGAAAACCGTCAGTGAGCAGATTGGCTTCGGGGCTTTCACTTATAACTTGAATACCCAAGAACTGCGCAAGGATGGTGAGGTGATGCGCTTGACGACCAGTGAAGCGACGTTGCTGGATCTCTTGGCGCGCCAAGGCGGTGGAGCAGTATCGCGCTATGTTCTTTCGGAAAATGTGAACGGGGAGAGCGAACGCGCGGTCGATGTTCAGATGACGCGCTTGCGCCGCAAATTGGAAGACAATCCTGGGGAACCGAAATATTTACTGACGGTCCGGGGTAAAGGCTACCGTCTGGTGGCGACACCGCTTGATGGCTAAGCGTTGCAAAGGGTTTGATCGGCTATGAAACGTTTGCTCAAACGTTATTTGCCGACGTCTATTTTTGGCCGCTCAGCGCTGATCATCGTCTTGCCGATTGCGATCATGCAGATGATCGTCGCTTACTTCTTTTTCAATGCGCATTGGGTGACCGTTACCTCTAACCTAACCGAATCTGTGGCAGCAGACATCGCGGTTGCGACAGAGCTTTATCAGCGTAGCCCCACAGCAGAGAACGCCGAAGCGTTAGATGCCCTCTTAAGGCCTGACATGCAGCTCTCGGTGAGGCTGAAGCCAGACGATAGCTTGCCAACCACGCGTCGTCGCAATCCGTTTCGAGTTCTGGACATGTCTTTGCGACGCGCTTTGACGAACGCTGTTGAGCAGCCCTTCTGGTTCGATACGACACGCTACCCCAACCATATTGATATTCGGGTTCAGGTCGAAGAGGGCGTGTTGCAGTTCTACGCCGCCCGAGACCGTGCCTTTGCGCCGACGGGGTTCGTTTTCATTTTCTGGCTGATAACGGCGTCAATCCTGTTGAGCCTTGTCTCAATCGTTTTCATTCGGCGTCAGAGTGTGCCTATTCGTGAACTCGCCGATGCTGCCGATGCATTTGGTAAAGGGCGCGATATTGGTGATTATCGACCGCAAGGCGCGGCGGAGGTGCGTTTGGCGGGGCAGAGCTTCTTGAAAATGCGGCAGCGCATACGCCGTCATATTGAGCAGCGGACTTTAATGCTGGCTGGCGTTAGCCATGATCTGCGCACGCCATTGACCCGCCTTAAGCTAGCTTTATCGATGGCCAAAACGCCCGAAGACTTTGCGGAGATGCGTCACGATATAGACGAAATGGATGCGATGTTGTCCGGCTATCTGGAATTTGCGCGGGGTGCGGGCGACGGAGCCGTAGCCTCCATCAGTCTGCTATCGCTCCTGAAGGATGTCGCCGAGACGGATAAATTGACGGTTCACGGACAAGAAGATGCCTGGTTTGAAGGGCGCCCAGAACAATTACGGCGCGCTATCGCCAACCTTGTGAGCAATGCGAAGAAATACGCCAATCCGCCAGATTTGACCTTAGAGGTCTCAGAGACGCACGCCTATATTCATGTTGATGATGACGGGCCCGGTATTCCAGAAGATAGTCGCGCGGATGTGGTTCGGCCATTCCTGCGCCTCGATGCGGCGCGCAGTCAAAATATTGAAGGAGTCGGCCTCGGCCTTTCGGTCGCGCGTGACATCGCGCAGTTTCATGGGGGACGGTTACGCCTGAGCGATGCACCGCTCGGCGGCTTACGAGCGACGATCCAGTTGCCGCTTTAGTAGGACAGTGTTGGTATTAACTAGATAGTTCCCGGGAACGGTCCATAGCCGCTTTCGTCGTTTGGCG
>CAWUKE010000182.1:0-4501 GCA_963922935.1 uncultured Alphaproteobacteria bacterium
CCCGCCGCCAACTGACCATGCGCGATGACATAGCTGACCTCAGGCACTTGCGTTCGTAAGAATTCTTCTAAGCGTGGAATATCCGAAATGCGCGGCGTCACATAATAGCTCTGCCCGCCGCGATATTTTTCCCGCAGGATAGCCTTGCGGATTGAGACTTCATCGAACGGCAAGACGTAAGTCCGCACGGCCAAACGATCGACGGGTGGTGTGGCGATCAGGGACAGATCACGGATCCCCGTCAGCGCCATTTGCAGAGTGCGTGGGATGGGCGTGGCGGTCAGTGTCAGCATATGCACATCAGCGCGCAGGGCTTTCAAACGTTCTTTATGGCGCACACCAAAGCGCTGCTCTTCATCCACTACGACAAGACCAAGGTTTGAGAAGCTGACCTGTTTGGACAGAACAGCATGGGTGCCAACAATGATATCGACTTCACCTGTGGCTAAGCGTTCGCGCGTCTCTTTCGCTTCCTTGGACGGCACAAGACGCGACAATTGTTTGACCTTGATCGGCATGCCGCGAAAGCGTTCGCTGAAGGTTTTGAAGTGCTGCCGCGCCAGCAATGTCGTCGGCGCCACGACGGCGACTTGTCGCCCTGTGATCGCTACCGCAAACGCGGCTCGCAACGCCACCTCCGTTTTGCCAAAACCCACATCGCCACAGATCAAACGATCCATCGGTCGCCCACTGGTCAGGTCTGTCATGACGTCTGAAATGGCGTTCAGCTGATCATCTGTTTCGGCGTAAGGAAAGCGCGCCGCAAATTCATTGGTTGCGCCGGCGTCGATCTCGATCGGCTCAATGGTCTTCATGGCACGCTTGGCGGCGATTTTAATTAGCTCCGCCGCCATTTCGCGCAGGCGGCCTTTGGCTTTGGCCTTACGCGACTGCCACGCCACACCGCCAAGCTTGTCTAGAACAGCCGTTTCATTCGCGTTGCCATAGCGTGAGAGCAGCTCAATATTCTCAACAGGCAGATAGAGCTTCGCCCCGCCATGATATTCAAGCTCGAGGCAATCATGCGGCGCGCCGCCAACCTTGAGCGTTTGCAAACCAAGATAGCGCCCAACACCATGATCAATGTGAACGATGAGATCACTCGGATTCAGCGCAGAGGCTTCAGCAATAAAGTTCTTCGCCCGGCGTTTGCGGGATCGATTGACCAATCGATCGCCGAGTATGTCTTGTTCCGAGATCACGGCCAAGCCTTGCATCACAAAACCTTGCTCGAGCGGGAGAACAACCGCCCTCACCTCGCCGGGTTCGATATCGCAGGCCGCGCGGCCATCGCGCGCAATCGGCACAATCAGGTCTTGATCTTCCAAAACGCTGGTCAGCCGCTCCCGCGACCCTTCGGACCAGGCGGCGAGCCACACCTTATGTTTTGTCTCTCGTAAGGCTTGGACATGCTGCGTCACCGCCTCAAAGACATTCACGTCTTCACGCTGGCGCTCGGGCAAGAAGGTCCGGCCGATCCGCGCCCCAAAGTCGATTTTGTTGTCGGCATCTGACGGTGCATCGAATGCTGTGTGCTGACGGGTACGGAGGGGCACCGTCATTTCTGTAATTTCAATGGGTGTTACGTAAAGTGCATCAACAGAAAGCGGTCGATAGAGCCCCGCTGTCTTTGCAGGATCACCACTGCCCGTATCCCGCGCTTCCTGATGCTCTCGGCGGGATGTGTAGAAGTCCTCAATGAGGACCTCACGTTCGGCCATGGCTTCATTGGCCAAACCGTCGAAAGCGATTAGCGCCGTCGGGCCGACATAATCAAAAACAGATTCCGTGAAGTCGTAAAAGAGGGGCAGGTAATGCTCGATCCCTTGCGGGCGAATACCATCTGTTATAGCTGCATAGACAGGATCACGGCTGACCCCGCCCCCAAAAGCGGCGATATAACTCTTGCGGAAGGCACTGACCGTGTCCTCTTCCACAAAGACTTCAGAGACCGGGGCCAAGGTCAAGCTCTTCAACGCATCCGTCGTACGCTGTGTCTCTACGTCAAAGGCCCGAATCGACTCCAACTCATCCCCAAAGAAATCGAGACGGAGCGGGGCTTTCCGCGTGGGCGGGAAGATATCGATCAGCCCGCCGCGAACTGCAAAATCACCCGGTTCCACGACCGTCGAGGCCCGGACATAGCCATTGCGCGACAGGTAGGTTTCAAGATCTTCGCGGCGAATTGTGTCGCCCGCTTTGGCGCGAAAGCCTGCGGCCTTTATCACGCTGCGGGGCGGAACACGTTGCATTATCGCAGCAACGGTCGAGACAACGATTAAGGGCTTATCCGCTTTGACCGCCAGCAGGCTGTAGAGCGCTCCGGCCCGCCGGGCCGCTAGGACACGGCTGGGCGAGACACGATCGTAAGGCAGGCAATCCCACGCCGGGAGGTTCAGAACCGGGATGGTAGGATCAAAGAATCGGCACGCCGCTGTGAAGCTCGCCGCCCGCGCATCATCCCGGGCGATAAAAAGAACCCGTCCCTGCTGCTTCGCTGCCGCCCGCGTGACGATCAGGGCGTCCGCACCTTCTGGCAAACCTGCCGCGAGGAGATCGAGATCGGGTCCCGTATATCGCGTCAGTTGGATCTGCATGGCTCTGCTACGGTGTCCAAATTAGGTGGAAGGCGGCGCGTCTTATGGGTCTTGATACGCCCCGTAAAGGCAGAGGTGCGGATGAAAGTGTGATTAAGCGCTAAGGCTTAGGCTTAGGGCTCAGCCAATCTTAGGGCGATAGCCCCGCAACCGCTCCAGCAGAGGGGTATCGTAATTGGCCGGCACGGGCAGCGTCTCGATAATCCACGCATAAATATCATGGTCTTTTGCGCCGAGCAGATCTTCGAACATCAGAATTTCTTCATTAGTCAGGCTTTCGCCATGATCACGGGCAAAACCACCCAGGATCATATCGGCTTCTTTAAATCCACGATAATGGGCACGATGGATCAGACGTTTGCGACGCACGTCCCAATCCGCGATGTCAGGGCTTTTTTCCATGAGGCGCACATAGTGTGCCTAATGACCAATGTCACGGACTGCACGCTTGCGCGGGACGAAATAGCGCGCCAAACCTTGTAGCGTGAGACCCCAAATCCTCAATCCCTGGTTCACCAGCGTCCAGCGCCTCAATGGTGTTGGCGAAAAAGTCAGCGAGGCTTTGGCGCGCGCCTTTTCCGTTCGGGGCGAAGTCCAGCTGAAAGACTTGCTTCTGACCCCGCCGGAGCGTTTGATCGATCGCTCCAATCGACCGGGCATTGCAGGCGCTCGCGCGGGCGAGGTTGGCACATTTCTTGTCACCATCGGGCGTCACCTACCGGGCAAGAGCCGGACATCACCCTACCGTATCAAAGTCTATGACGAGACTGACGAAATGGAACTGGTCTTCTTCAAGTCATACGGTTCCAGCCTGGAAAAACAGTTCCCGGTCGGTGAGCAACGCCTGATCAGCGGCAAAGTCGATGTCTATAATGCCCAAGCGCAGATGAACCATCCGGACTATGTGTTGCGCCTTGATCAAATGGATGACCTGCCGACTTACGAAACCGTCTATCCGTTGACAGCGGGCTTATTGGCGAAAGTCGCGCGTAAGGCGGTATGGAACGCGTTACAAACCGTTAGCCTGGGCGAAGCGCTTCCAGAATGGCAAGACGAGGCTCTTTTGCGCCGCAATGCATGGCCGTCTTTCAATGAAGCCCTGCTGAAGGTTCACCAACCCGCGCATATTGTCGACGTATCCGCTAGCGCCCCGCCCCGCAAACGCCTCGCCTATGATGAGCTCTTTGCCAAGCAACTCGCCATGGCTTTAGTCCGGGAGCGCAACCGCGCCCTGAAAGGCGAGCCCCTTTCGGCCAAAGGCGAATACGTAAATGACGTGCTGCGCGGCGCGCCTTTCCCGCCCACAAGCGCACAAGCCCGCGCCTTTGAAGAGATCAAAGCGGATATGCGTTCTGAGGCCAGAATGGCCCGCTTGCTTCAAGGCGATGTCGGGGCTGGGAAAACCTTCGTCGCCGCGCTGGCCAGCGCCTATGCCTGCGAAGCAGGCGCGCAAGTCGCCCTTATGGCCCCGACAGAAATCCTCGCGCGGCAACACGCCGATACGCTGAAAGACATGTTGGAACCGGCGGGCCTCACGGTTGAGGCGTTGACAGGCCGGGATAAAGGCCAGCAGCGCGCGGCCATCAATGCAGGGCTTTCAAAAGGCCATATTGATGTGGTGGTCGGCACGCATGCGCTCTTCCAAGATGGGGTGGAGTTTGATCGTCTCGGCCTTGTCATCATAGACGAACAGCACCGCTTTGGGGTGCGGGACCGTTTAGCGCTCACTGAAAAGGGCAACGCGCCAGATTTGCTGATGATGACGGCTACGCCGATCCCGCGCACGCTGGCTCTAACCAGCTATGGTGATCTGGATATTTCAATCCTGGATGAAAAGCCTGCGGGTCGACAGCCTATCAAAACGGTCGCTCTGCCGCTGCAGCGTACGGACGACGTGATCGACG
>CAWUKE010000183.1:0-4470 GCA_963922935.1 uncultured Alphaproteobacteria bacterium
GGGAAGATGTCGCCGACCTGAATTTCGACAATGAAAACTTACGCCAATATATGAGTGACGAGCTCGTCTATTGGGTGGAAGAGGTTGGCATTGATGGCTATCGCTGCGATGTGGCGGGGATGGTCCCGACATCATTCTGGAACGAAGTCCGCCCCCGCTTGGATGCGGTTAAGCCGACTTTTATGCTGGCCGAATGGCAACAGCCGGACCTGCACGAACAGGCCTTTAGCGCGACTTACGCGTGGCGCTGGAAAGAGATCCTGCAGGACATCGTCAAAGGTGAGGCCAACGCCGCCGACCTTGCCAGCTATTATGCGGACTATCAAACCAAGTGGCCGAGAAATGCGATGCGCATGGCCTATACCGATAATCACGACCAGAATACGTGGGACGGCCTGCCCCAGGAAATTTACGGCGACGCTTATGAACTGGCCAAGGTCCTGTCTTTCACGGGCGAAGGCATTCCTTTGATTTATAATGGCCAGGAATGCGCCAATCCGAACTCGCTGGAGTTTTTTGAAAAAGACCCGATCGTTTGGAATTGCAGTGATCCGATCAATAGCTTTTTGAAAGAGCTGGTCCAGCTCAAGACTGATAACCCGGCGCTGCACAATGGCGATTGGGGCGGACGGGTTGAGATGATTGCCAATAGCGATCCCACGAACGTCCTGAGTTTTGTTCGTCGCAAAGACGGCAACGAGGTCGTGGTGATCGCTAATCTGTCTGCCGAGACGCAGAGCTTTGCGCTCAGCGACGATCAGCTTTCAGGTGAACATAGGGACGGGACAGGGATGTCTGTTTCACTCCCGGGCAGCGAACACACCTTGCCCGCTTGGGGCTATTATGTCTTCACCCGCGGTTGAGCATATCGGCTCTGACAATGAGCCCGTCGTTATCATTGATGATTTCCACCCGGAGCCGGACCGGCTTCGGGCCATGGCGGCGCAATCAACGTTTCAGACCTTTGCGCCTTATTATCCGGGTGTTCAGGCGCAAGCCGATGCGCGCCACCTGATCCCGGTCGATCCGGTCCTGCGCGATGTTCTGCGCAATATCTTTGGGATTAAGACGGGCATCTCTGTGGTGCAATGCACCTTCAGTCTTGTGACCACGCCCGAGGCTGACCTCGCCCCGATCCAACGCCTGCCCCATGTCGATACAACCGATGCGGGGCGGATTGCGCTGCTGCACTATTTATCGGGCAGCGAGACCGGCGGCACGGCCTTTTACCGTCACCGCGCGACCGGGCTCGACACGCTGACGCCCGAACGGTTTGAATTCTATAAAGCGGCGCTGGAACCGGAAGGCCTGCCCAAGTCTGGCTATATGCGCGGGTCTGATGATCGGTTTGAGATGATCCACCACGTCGCTGCCAAACCCAACCGCGCCGTGCTTTACCGTTCGCGCCTGCTGCATTCCGGGATGATCCCGGAAGACGCCAATTTTAGCGCCGACCCGGCTCAAGGCCGCCTCACCGTGAACACTTTCTTTCAGGCGAAACCCGCTTAGGGCTGCGGGCTAAGACACCACACTCGGCCCGTCACGCTCCACCGTAGCCTTCAACGCGGTCAAATCATCCGCTATCGCCGCAATCGGCGCGAGGCGTTCTGCCACATCCGCCCCGTGATCGCCGTTGGGGCCTTCGTAAGCTTCCAGATAGAGCCGCACCGTCGCGCCCTGCGTGCCGGTCCCGGACAAGCGCATCACAAAACGCGCGCCGCTTTCGAACATAACGCGCAGGCCTTGGTTATTGGCGACGCTGCCATCCACCGGATCATGATAGGTGAAGCTGTCCGCCGCGCTAATCGTTTCGCCCTGATGGGTCACACCGACGAGCTCTGCCAGCTGCGCCTCCAGCCCTGCCATCACAGTTTCCGCGCGAGTTTTATCGACGGCCTCATAATCATGGCGGCTATAATAGTGCCGCCCATAGGTCGCCCAATGATCCGCCATGATGTCGCCAACGCTTTTGCCGCTAGCCGCGAGAATATTCAGCCACATCAGCACCGCCCAAAGCCCATCTTTTTCCCGCACATGATCCGAGCTGGTGCCGGCGCTTTCTTCGCCGCAGACCGTGATTTGGCCATCATCCAACAAATTGCCGAAATATTTCCAGCCCGTGGGGGTTTCAAAAGCGGGCTTACCCAGCGCGTCGGCCACCACATCCGCCGCGCGACTCGTCGGCATGGAGCGCGCCACGCCCGCGATCCCGTTCTGATAGCCCGGCGCGAGGTGGGCGTTGGCCGCGATCACGGCGAGACTGTCTGACGGGCTGATATATTGATGCGCGCCCAGCACGATATTGCGGTCGCCATCGCCGTCACTCGCCGCGCCGAAATCTGGGGCCTCTTCCCCATACATTTTATCGAACAGGTCTTTGGCATAGACCGGGTTTGGATCGGGATGCCCACCGCCAAAGTCCGGCAGGGGCACGCAGTTTTGCAGGACGGTTTCCGATGCCTTGAGACGGTTGACAAGAATCTCCCGCGCATAAGGGCCTGTCACGGCGTGGAGGCCATCAAAGACCATTGTATGCGCGCTAAGCCAATCCCGGATCGCGGTGAAATCAAACAGCGTTTCCATCAGGTCCGCATAATCTGCCACCGGATCGACAATTTCCACATGCATCGGACCGAGGAGCTGCGGACCGAGCGTTGTGAGGTCCACCTCACCATCCAGCGTGTGATAGGCCTCGATCGTTTTGCTGCGTTCAAAGACAGCATCCGTGATCGACGTGGGCGCAGGGCCGCCATTGCCAATATTGTACTTGATCCCGAACTCCCCATCCGGGCCGCCGGGATTGTGACTGGCCGAGAGGATAAAACCGCCTTGCGCGCCGTGATGACGGATCAGATGAGAGGCGGCGGGGGTCGAGAGTAAGCCGCCTTGCCCGACGATCGTCTTGGCCACACCATTGGCCGCGGCCATGCGCAAGATCACCTGTATCGCGACATCATTATGATAGCGTCCATCGCCGCCCAAAATCAGCGTGCCGCCTTTAAGGTCGTCGACAATATCGAACACACTCTGGACGAAGTTTTCCAGATAATGCGCTTGCTGAAAGACGCTGACCTGTTTGCGCAAGCCGGACGTCCCCGGCTTCTGATCGGAAAACGGCGTTGTGCTCACACGGTTCATATCTTTGCCCCTTACGCTATGGGGTCTGACGCCCCTTCGCTATCGCTGTGGCAATAGTGACAAGCGTCGGATGGGTTGCCAAGTCTTCAATTGGCACAGACACACGGCGCCGCCAGTTGGGGGCTTCATCCACGGTCCCCGGAATGTTGGGCTGATCCTTTGACAGCAGAAGATCTTCGATCGGCACAGCAAACGCCAGGGACGGCCCGGCGGCCAGCGCGCTTTGTAGCCGCGCCATCGCCTCTGCGTCCAACCGGTCGGGCACGTGATCCATCCCGGCAATCTCGGCCAGACGCTGCCGATCTCTTGCGCGTTGTTCGCGTTCATTCGGCAGCCTGTCCCCGCCAATATTGAGGCGCACGCGCCAGTCCAAATCCTCTTCGGTCCAAAAGCCCTGCACCGTCGGGAAATCGTGATTGGTCCACGCCCCAAGCGAAAGGTGACGCGCGTCTGAGGGAGGCAGGAGCATGCCGTGGCTGTCGCGTTCAATCAGCTGCACCCCGCAGCCCATCAGGCCTCGCGCCGCCATGCGCTCTCTAAAGCCCGATGGCACTGTGCCCAAGTCTTCGCCGAACAGGATCGTTTTATGGGCGCGGCTTTCTTCTGCCAGAACGTCGAGCAAGCGATCAAAGGGATAGGAGACGTAGCCGCCTGCAACGCCGTCTTCATCGGGGATCCAGAAAGATCGCAGCAGGCCCAGCACATGATCGACCCTGACCGCACCCGCATCAATCAAGGTGGCGCGCAGGGCGGCCCGAAAAACCAGTTCAGCCGCCTGTCCATCTTCCAAGCGATCAGGGCGCAGCGGGGCGAGTGACCAGGCTTGGCCATCGGGGTTCGCCGCATCGCCCGGCGCGCCGAGACTGACGCCGTGGGCGAAGGCCTCTCTGTTGCGCCAGACGTCTGAGCTGCCCGCGGATACGCCGACCGCGAAATCATGATAAAGCCCGATCCGCATCCCGGCAGCCTTGGCCCGGATCTGGGCGTCCCGTAGTTGGTCCCGCGCAATCCATTGTAGCCACATATGATAGCGGAGGCGGGCGGCGTTTTGCTCAGCAAAGGCCTGCGCCGCAGCGCTTCGCGGGTCGTGGAACTCCGGCGCAAAATTCTGCCACCCCGCATAGGTTTGCTGCTCAGAGGGCAGCTGTTCAAACAGCGTGTCGTAGAGCGCGTGCAGGTGCAGGCTCTCTCCGCCTGCTTTGATGAAAGCCGCAAATTGTTTTTGGCGTTTTCGGGTTTTGGGTAGCTTTTCAAACGTGGCGAAAGTTTTTGCGAAAGCGTCATGCTTCGCCGCATAGGCCGCTGCGTAATCCACCGTATCGCCTTGCGGAA
>CAWUKE010000184.1:0-4450 GCA_963922935.1 uncultured Alphaproteobacteria bacterium
TCTTCCTCGCCTTCCAAGACTTGAACGACGTTGCGATCTTGCACCAGCATGACACCAGTTATCCCGCGTTCGCGGTTGCGTTTGGCGGACTCTCGCGCGATTTCGCGCAACACTTCGAGTGTAAGTCCTGTCCGACACGCTGATTGATAAATCAGCTGGTACACGGCGACCCCTCATAATTCCCACATATCAGGAACCCAGCCCTGATCAGCTCAGGCTTAGGGCCAGAGCCTTCATTTTATATAACTAAATAAGGTAAACGGGTTTTTACTGGTCGAGATCATAATGCACAGGGGGTCTTATCGTCTTTCGTGAGGGGCTGGGCAGAAACATAAAGGCTCGCTATCGGAATACATTATGGTCTCAGCCTCTCAGACATTAGCGCCATCGCGCTTATACAGTGTTCAAGCTTTGCGCGGCCTGGCTGCGGTGCTGGTCGTTCTCTTTCATGCCGCCGCCATATGGAGAGAACATGCCGGACTGGGTCCGACGGCTTTCTCTGGTCCGTGGGATCAGGGCTATGCTGGTGTGGATTTATTCTTCGTCATCAGCGGCTTTATCATGGTCTGGGTCGCTGGGGATCGCTCAGCTGGTCCCGTGACCGTCGCCCGTTTTGCCTTTGACCGCGTGACGCGCATTTACCCGCTCTGGTGGATTTTTTGCGCGATTATGGCGGCTTATTTTCTCGTGACCTATAGCCAGCCCGCAGCGCCTAATGTCACGGATCAATCTGGCGCTTGGCGCTATTTTGCGACGTCTATGGCGCTTTGGCCGCAAGCCGATATGCCGGTTCTACAAGTGGGGTGGACTCTCGTCTTTGAGATGGCCTTTTACGCTGTTTTTGCGGCGCTCCTGTTTCTGCCTCAGAAAATCCGTCCATTTATGTTGGGTCTTTGGGCTTTGGGACTCCTCTTGAAGCTCGCCATATCGGGACCCGGACCCAACATGCCGGGGTCGTGGTGGGAGGTGCTGAGCCATCCTTTGGTTCTGGAATTCCTCCTCGGTGCGTCCGTGGCCTATGCGTGTCTGAAATGGCGCGATGAAGGCTGGGCCAAGTTCCTCGGAATTGCTGGGGCGCTGGGCTTTCTTGTTTGGCTCTTTTTAGGGCTTGAGGTCTCTGATCCGCATTTCCCAGCGGCCCGCGTTTTAGTCTTTGGCGTTCCTGCCGCTTTGCTCCTCGCCGGATGGATTAAAGCCGAAGAGGGCGGCTTGAGCGTGCCTAACAGCCTTATCAGACTGGGCGATGCGTCTTACGCGCTTTATCTCTCTCACTTTGTTGCGCTTTTGGTGATGAAACGTTTGCTGGCTGTGCCAGGCTGGCTCGACACACCAACCGCCTTGTCGATGGCGCTCTTTATCCTTGCCGGGACCGTGCTCAGTCTTTGCGTCGGAGATTTGGCGCATCGCATGCTTGAGCGCCCTTTGCTTAAGGCCAGTCGAGCGATTTGGCCAAAGCTCTAAAGCAACGGAAAACGGGCGGTCAGTTCGCTTGCAATTTCTGACATTTTCAAGCATCAAACCTGCAACCGAGCTGCTCCCACCATGAGGTTGAGACGAACGCTTTAAACTTGATGTCCGCTAAAGGACGGAAGGACGGAATGTGAGGCGAGTTTTCGCTTGGATATTCCTGCTGCCCCTACTCCATGTGGCAGGATTTATTATCTATATCCTTTTGTCGGAAGTCGGCGTTATCCCTTTCAGTCCAACTTGCCGATCCGATCAACCGGGCTTTTGTTTCGGGGCAGGGATCCTGGCCATGTTTGCGGCGCCAATTGCCCTTCTGACAACGCCAATCAGCATTTTTCTCTTCATTCGCTCGCGCAAGGCTAAGTTATGAGGCACTTCGTGAATAGTCTCGTCAAACGGCAAAGACAGAAGGGGTCGTAAAACATGAAGAAAATTTTCATTTGGGTGGGACACCCGCGTGCGACATCCTTGTCCCATGGTATGGCTGATGCCTTTGAAGCGGGCGCAAAAGAGCAGGGCGCGGACGTGCGTCGCATGCATCTGCGCGATATGGATTTCGATCCCGACTTAGAAGAGGGTTACCATTCCCGCAAAGAGCTGGAGCCTTGCTTGGTCGAATGGCGCGAAAATATTCTTTGGGCCGATCACTTATGCTGGGCTTATCCCGTCTGGTGGGGCGGGATGCCCGCAAAAGCAAAAGGCGTAATTGATCGCGCTTTCTTGCCGGGCTTTGCAATGGCCTACCCAGAAGGAAAGGTGATGTGGGATCGGCTACTGACGGGGCGCGGTGCAGACCTGCTTCTTACCTCTGATGCCCCGGTTTGGTTTGATCAAATTACGAATAATCGCCCAGCTAAGGCGCAGGCAAAAAACACCATTTTGAAGTTTGCGGGCATCAAACCCGTCCATACTTTGCAAGTTGGAACGGTCAAAACGGCATCCGAGCAAAAAATCGCCTCTTGGATTGATGCGGCCAGACGAAACGGCGCGCGCGCGGCACGTCGATCCTAAAAAACACGCCAAAGCCACCTATCACCCGCGCTTGCTATTTCGCAAAGACTCACGCATCAGCGTAGCAACCGAGCGGCACCTGCCTTACCAGAAATGGGGCAGGTTGAGACGAACGCTTTGAACTTGATGCGCGGATAACGCGCCGGAAGGACGGGCCATGAACCGACGCCATATGCTGGCAGCTCTGTTGCTGTTGCTATCTACAGGCCTGACCCCTGCTCACGCAGGCAAGGGGGACGGAGGACTCACAGCCTATCTCGTCCGACATGCGGAGAAGGCTGAAGGCAAAGACCCTGCGTTGACCGAAGCGGGACAGGAGCGTGCCGAGGTCCTGTCCGAGCGTTTAAACGCAGCAGGCATTACCGCTATTTATAGTACAGATTATCGACGTACGCAGCAGACTGCGGCCCCACTTGCCAAGCGTCTGGAAATACCCATACAGTCCTATAATCCGCGCGATCTGCAAGGTCTCGTCGATAGGCTGCGCCAGTCCTCCGGCACCGTGCTAATCGTCGGCCATAGTAATACGACTCCGGAACTGGTCGCCCTGCTAGGGGGCGATCCGGGTGCGGGTATGACAGAAAAGACCTATGACCGCCTTTATATGCTGCTCGGTGCAGGGTCGGTCAATGTGACCACTCTCAACCTCCAATATGGTGGACCTTCTAAGGAGTAGACCCATGAACAAACCTCTCTCCCAAGCGGATTTCCAGACACCGACCGTCACCACGGGACCGCTGCCCGCCTCCACTAAGGTCTACACGGCGCCTAAGGCTGACCCGTCCTTACGCGTGCCGCATCGGCAGATCGCGCTGCACCCGTCCGCGGAAGAGCCGCCTGTTCCCGTCTATGACACGTCCGGTCCCTATAGCGATCCGGACGTCACGATTGATGTCGAGAAAGGCCTGCCCCGCGCGCGTCGCGACTGGATTTTAGAGCGGGGCGGCGTGGAAGAATATGAGGGCCGGGAGGTCAAACCCGAAGATAATGGCAATGCCACGGGCCGCTATCTAGCCCGCGAATTCCCGGTCAAACATCGCCCCTTACGCGGCAAGCCCGGCGAGATGGTGACGCAGTATGAATTCGCGCGTGCCGGGATCATCACCAAGGAAATGATCTATGTTGCCGAGCGGGAAAACCTCGGGCGGCAGGAGATGCTCGACGGGGCAGAAGACAAAGTCGCCGGCGGCGAAAGCTTCGGCGCGGATATCCCCGCCTTCGTCACGCCCGAATTCGTCCGGGACGAGATCGCCCGCGGTCGCGCCATCATCCCCTGCAACATCAACCATGCAGAGCTTGAGCCACAGATCATTGGCCGGAACTTCCTCGTCAAGATCAACGCCAATATCGGCAATTCCGCTGTGGCGTCTTCGGTCGAAGAAGAAGTCGAGAAAATGGTCTGGGCGACGCGTTGGGGCGCGGATAATGTCATGGACCTGTCCACGGGCCGCAACATCCACAACACGCGCGAATGGATCCTGCGCAACAGTCCTGTGCCGATCGGGACCGTGCCAATTTACCAAGCACTCGAAAAGGTGAACGGCGTCGCCGAAGACCTGACGTGGGAAGTCTATCGCGACACCCTCATTGAGCAGTGCGAGCAGGGCGTCGACTATTTCACCATCCATGCGGGCGTGCGCCTCGCCTATATCCACCTGACGGCTGACCGCGTCTGCGGCATCGTCAGCCGGGGCGGGTCGATCATGGCGAAATGGATGCTCGCCCACCACCAGGAAAGCTTCCTCTACACCCACTTTGAAGAGATTTGCGACATCATGCGGATGTATGACGTCAGCTTCTCACTCGGCGACGGGTTGCGCCCCGGCGCGATTGCCGACGCCAATGACCGCGCCCAATTTGCGGAACTGGAAACGCTCGGCGAGCTGACGCAGATCGCGTGGAAGAAAGGCTGTCAGGTCATGATCGAAGGGCCGGGCCACGTGCCGATGCACAAGATCAAGGTGAATATGGA
>CAWUKE010000185.1:0-4351 GCA_963922935.1 uncultured Alphaproteobacteria bacterium
GGTGGAACGCCAGCCTGCGCGCGCGACCCGTCGCGATACAAGCAGCAATAATCGTAAGCGCCTGGAAATGTTCCCCCATACGCATGCCTCTGACGATGTCGTGGTCGTGTCGGCCAGTCGGGATTGCGCCGTCGAAGAAAGTTTGACGCTATTTATCCCGAATGAACGCTTAGACGCGGCACGCTTTGATGGGCTGACGATCTGGGTCCGGGATATTGCGTCCACCGGGCAAGGCGATACGTTGGTCTATGAAGAGCGTCCGCTCTTTATTCCGCCCAACTATATTGAAGGCTTCCGTCGCGCCGTGACACAGTAAGGCCCGGCCCAAAGTCTTGGTTGTCTCATTGTGGGACAGTTTCTTGCGCGAAATGAGACAATAGGGCCCGAATTCGCGTCAAATGCGCAAATAATCGGGGATTTTCAGCTGGCACGGGTATTGCATGTTTGAAATCGAACTCATGAGGTTCATCCCAAGGTTTGCCGCAAACTCCCACGCGCGGCAGGCCATCCGAGCCGGGACAAACTCCCACGTGTCACGGTTCAAAATTGTATGACTGACCCCGTCCAGCTTTGCTGCGGCGGGGTTTGTCTTTTGCGAGGAACAGATTAAGGGCTGCGACGTAATCCTACAAACACACGGAGCCCTCATGTTCGCCAGCCTCAAACGCGAAACCCACTACGTTGGTGGATTGATGCGCATGTTGAAATCCGTGAAGGGCGTGGACGCAACGTCAGATCATCTTTTGGCGGATGAGCTGGAAATGCGCGTCGATGCGTTTGGTGCCAATATCGCCTTCATCGAAGATGACCGGCAGTGGACCTATGATGAGACCGAAGAATACGCCAATCGTGTCGCTGGCTGGTGCGTAGACAATGGCGTTGAAAAAGGCGATACGGTTGCGATCTATGTGCGCAATCGCTTGGAGTATGTGGCGCTCTGGTTCGGTATGACAAAGCGCGGCGTCATCCCGGCGCTGATTAACTTTCAGCTCGCGGGAAATGCGCTCGCGCACTGCGTCAATATTAGCGAAGCCAGCCATGTCGTCGTCGATGTCGATCTAATTGATAGCTGGAAGAGCTCCCGGGACTATTTAGAAGACGGCCTCCAAGAATGGGCGGCTTATGGGGAGGTCCCCAAAGGCCATAAGCGCAAGATGAAAAGCTTCGATGCGGCCCTGTCAGAGATCGTGCCAAACCGCCCCGCAAAAGACGTGCGTAGCGGCGTCACCGCAGGCGAGCAGGGGATGAAGATGTTCACCTCTGGCACGACGGGTCTGCCCAAAGCGGCCAAAGTCACCCATGTGCGGGCGCAGAACTATATGCGCGGCCTGGGCGCTGCGGCGAAAGCCACGGCGTCTGACCGGATGCTGATGGTGCTGCCTATGTATCACGCGACAGGGGGTCTGGTCGGGATGGGCGCGGCCTTTTCCAATGGCGGGGCGACCATCGTGCGGACCAAATTTAGCGCGTCGTCTTTCTGGGATGAGGCGACGGAATATGGCGCGACGCTCTTTACCTATGTGGGCGAGCTCTGCCGGTTTCTACTGTCGACCCCGCCGCACCCGAAAGAGCGGGATCACAAGATCCGCTGGATTATGGGCAATGGCCTACGCCCTGAAGTGTGGGACAGCTTTGTCTCCCGCTTTAACATTCCGCATGTCATCGAATTTTACGGCGCAACAGAGGGGAATGTCAGCCTGATCAATATTGATGGCCCGGTTGGCGCTGTCGGGCGCGTGCCGTCCTATATGAAATGGAAATTCAACGTCGAAGTCATCCGCTATGATGTCGAAACGGGGGAAAATCCGCGCGGTAGTGATGGCTTCGTGATCCGCGCCGATGATGGCGAGGTCGGCGAGGTGATCGGCGAAATCCGCGAAGACGATCCGCGCTTCCGCTTTGATGGCTATGAAACCAAAGAAGCGACGCAGAAGAAAATCCTACGCGATGTGTTTAAGCCGGGCGATGCCTGGTTCCGCACAGGCGATTTGATGAAACGCGATCAGCATGGCTATTTCTACTTTATCGACCGCGTCGGCGACACGTTCCGCTGGAAGGCTGAAAATGTGGCGACGAATGAGGTCGCGGGTGTTCTGTCTGGCTTTGCGGGCGTGACTCAGGCCAATGTCTACGGTGTGGAAGTGCCGGGCTATGACGGGCGCGCTGGCATGGCCGCGATCGTGTCTGAGCAGGAGCCCGATCTGTCAGCTTTGAAAGCTTATCTCGACCAGGAATTGCCGCATTATGCCCGGCCCGTTTTCCTGCGCTTGTCAAAGGAATCAGAGACGACTTCGACCTTCAAGTTCAAAAAGACGAATTTGGTCAAAGCGGGCTTTGATCCTGAACGGATCAGCGAGCCTGTCTATTTCGCGAACCCGGCGACAGGCGCGTATGAGCGGATCGACGCAGACGTGTTTGCGAAGATCAAAAAGGGTGATGTTCGGCTGTGAGCCCACAAGCCCTATGGGCTGACTATTGCGCGGCTACGGGCGTCACTGGGCTTTTGCCTGATGTTGAGTCCTTTGGTGATACGGGCGTCATGAAGGATGAGCTTCTGGCGCTTGTCTTGGACGGGACAAAGCAAGCCAGCTGTTCTCTCGCCCGAGATTTTTTGCCAAATGATATGCCGTATGAAGGGGATCATTGGATCATCACGGATAGTCAGGGTTCAGCCCGCGCGATTGTGCGTACCCGCCGCGTGACGCTCTTGCCAGTCCGGGAGGTTACGGCGGACATGGCCTATATTGAAGGCGAGGGGGATCGCTCTCTCACCTATTGGAAAGAGGGTCACGACGCCTTCTTCACGCGCCAAGGTGAGCGCGAGGGCTTTGTCTATTCCGATGAGATGACGTGCGTCTTCGAGGAATTTGATTGCGTCTGGCGCACTTGACCTAATTTTAGAGCCAAACCTCTTGCTGCTTCGCCGTCCAGCCGACAGTTGTCGCTGCGCCGTCGGTAATGGCGGGACGTTTGAGTAAGGTCGGATGTTCAGCAATCAGAGCGATCGCTTTCTCTGCCGTGACGTCAGTTTTATCGGCCTCATCCAGTCCGCGCCATGTCGTGCTGCGGCGGTTGAGGGCCGCCTCCCAGCCCACAGCCTTGACGACATCCGCGATGACAGTCTCGGAAAGGCCATCCGCACGGATATCAATGACCTCAACATCGTCGCGCGCGGCGGTGAGCGCTTTGACGGCTTTGCGGCAGGTGTCACAGCTTTTCAGGGCGTAGACCTTCATGATGAGGCTTTCTGTCTATGGGATTGGATGAAGTCCAAAACGGCTTGATAGATGGCCGTGCGGGACGTGTCATTATGCATTTCGTGCTGCACCCGATCAAAGGCGCGGAACTCTGCACCTGCGGCAGCGCCAAAGCGCTCGCTGGCCTCAAAATCTGTCAGCTGATCCCCACGGGCATGAAACATCAGAAGTGGCACGGAGACTTTTTCGGCGTCTGCCGCTAAGGCTTCGCCGTGTTCAATAATGGCCACCGCGGTGCCAAAGCCCAGCCGATCATGATTAAGCGGATCGGCCTCATAAGCAGCTTGTTCGGTCGGGACTGTTGAAATCTGATCACCTGAAATAGCTTGTTTCATCGCAGCATTCGGAAACAGTTTTGCAATGAAACGCGCGGTGCTGCGCAGCCATCCTGGTACGGGATCCGTTGGAGCGATGAGGGGCGCGCTGGCGATCACACCCTTAAATATCGGGTCAGGCGTAAGGGCGTGATCGAGCACAATCCCGCCGCCCATGGAATGGCCAAAAAGAATGACGGGGGCTGTCGGCTCGCGCGCTATAACATAGTCAATCAAAGCCCGCAGGTCGGTGCGGTAGTCGTCATAAATTTTAATGATCCCACGCTTGCCGTCGCTCCGGCCATGTCCGCGGAGGTCTATCGCGAAGGTGTCGATCTGATTGAAAGCGAGATATTGGCCGAAATCGCCATAGCGACCGCTATGTTCGCCAAAACCGTGAATAATCAGCAGTGTCGCGATGGGTGCTTCGGCGGCCCAATGGCGCAGGAACAAGGGTGTCCCGTCTGCTGCATCGATCGTGATGGTATGGCAATCATCCATGCCTGTGACCCCTTTTGTGACCCTTCAGTCTTATTATTCGTCCCAAACCGCTGTGCCGTAAGCCAGAACCTCGCAGCCGCCCATGGCCGAGCCGCTATGGCCGAGATTACTGTTAAGCAGGCGGATATTGTGAACGGCGCTGGCGCCTTGGTTTCTCGCCTGTTCGGCCATGCGCAGGATCGCTTCGCGACGGGCGCGGTCCATCATACGCTCATGCATCCGGAACCGGCCCCCGATGAGCTTGCGAAGCAGGATCGCAATCCGGCGGAAGAAATCAAA
>CAWUKE010000186.1:0-4318 GCA_963922935.1 uncultured Alphaproteobacteria bacterium
TCCCGCCACACGCGGCTAGCAATAACGCCCCGCCGATTATTATCCGTTTCAATCCCAGCACAGCGGGCGCTCTAGCCAAACAGCCTTGCCAGCCGGTTAAAGCACCGCGCGTGCCTCATAACATTTCCGTCAGAGTTTATTTACGCGCAGCCGAAAACCCTCGCCGGGCATCATGGCCCCGGCCGGGGGAAGGAATGGCGCATCCGGCTCTCAAAAAAGCTCACGAATGCGGGCGCGTCCCGCTGAGGGACGAAACTTAAACACACCGATTTTCAACGAGACACGCCCGCATACCGGAACCTCAAGCGGCGCATAGAGGGCGGACGTCACAGGGCCGACCGAACAGCTCACCCGCTTTGGGCCATAGAGGCCGCGCGCGCTTTCGACACGCTCGGCATAAAGCCCGGACCGAAGGCGGGGTGCATGGTTCACACGTGACGCGTCCATCCCACTCACCCACAGACCCCCCGGCCTGTCCGCCCGCTTTCACCACTCAGAGGCGACCGCACCGCGACAAGGCCCGCACCGCCCCACGCCTAATAACGCAGGCTCCAGCCCACCGCCCCAAGGTCGTCGCAACCCCTCGTGATTAGCGGTGGAGGCTGGGACAATGGGGGAGAAATGGAAAGCGGGGATTTGATTTATGGGGGTGTGGGTGGATGTGGGGTTTGATAGAACTTTTCGCGGAGATATGTTGCTTATTTGTTCCGAATCTGCTTTAGCAAAGTGCGACCTTCAATTGTCAAACCCGACCTAGGAAGTCCGCCTCCATCGAGTGCCTCGGACAAACAGTCGAAGCAACGCATGCATCGTCTGGCGTATTTTGCGGCAGGCAGCGCGTTACAGAAGCTGTTTCCAACCGCTCTCGGTGGCGTAGCCCGAGGCATATTGAAAGGATATAGGGCTATGGAGCGTTTTCTACGTTGGGCCAAAGGCCAGAGTTGGGCGCGGGCGGCGCAATGTTGCTATTTTGTTCTACATGGTGAGATCAGGGTTGAAATTACGCGCGAATGCTCCAAAATTAAGATGGCCGCTGCGCTTGGATGTGTTGGGATTTTCGGTGTCAAACCCGACCTAGGAAGTCCGCCTCCATCGAGTGCCTCGGACAAACAGTCGAAGCAACGCATGCATCGTCTGGCGTATTTTGCGGCAGGCAGCGCGTTACAGAAGCTGTTTCCAACCTACCGAAAACCAGCGATATGCCTTTATCCCGCTGGCAAGTAGCTCATGAACGCATTCAAAAAGCACTTTTCTGAGAAAAACCTCCGAGCCATTTGGCTTCAACAACGACAGAAATTTTCAAAGAATACGACACCTGGGGTCGATGGTCAGACTAGGTCATCATTCGCCGCGAACATTGAAAACGAAATTCAGAAAATTTCTTCGGATGCACTTTCGGGAAATTATGTCTTTTCCGCCCTAAAGCCCATTCCAATTACCAAACCAAATGGGGGCATTCGCCTAATCAATGTTCCAACAATAAGGGACAGATTTGTCCAAAGAGCAATATTGCAGTTTTTCAGAGAAGAGTATTCAACTCGTTGGGCGCTCCCACATAGTTTCTCATCTTTAGGCTTAGTGCATGGCACTAACAAAGAAGGAGCACATAATACGCTCAGCTTGATCAAGCAGAGAATCAACTATGAGGACTGGGTAATCAAAGCCGACTTGTCAAAGTTCTTCGACACGATCGAACGAGACACGCTTCTTAGTATGATTAAAAAACGTGTTCCCCATCGTTCATTTCACCCAATAATAACCAGTGCAATCGTATGCGAGGCAGATCTCAGGCGTAGTTCTGACAAAGCAAAATTCAAAAAAGCAGGATTGCTCGAAGGCAGGGGCATTAGACAGGGGATGCCTCTATCTCCTGTCTTGGCGTTTTTATATCTCTCGGACCTTGATGCTTGTTTTGAGGGAAGCCTATTTCGCTATGTCGATGATATGGTTTTTACGTCGGAAACTCAATCGGATGTTGTCTTGAAGTTCAATCAATATAAAGCCGAAGCGGAGAAGCGAGGTCTTACAATCCATCCAATTTCTACCGATGGGAAGACTCAATTAATCAAACCACGAGATAGTTTCGAGTTCTTAGGCCTGAAAATCGTGAGGTCACAAAGCGGGACAATCTATAGAATCCCAAGTTCCTCAAAGAAGAAAATTGAAGAAAGGCTTTTAGGTCAGTCAAAATTCCCCTTCGACAATAAACGCAAACAGAAGGGATGGCTTTTGTCCGCCGTCTCCAGAACGAGTGGTCTGATCCGAGATTACCACACAGCGTATGGAATGTGTGAAGATTGGAATGAATTTGAAGGTGACTTAAAACGGATACGAACCTCAATGTGTAATCGAATTTGCAAAGAGATTCATCTGGCGAAGAAAGACAGTCAAGAAACTCTCCTTAGAGCTTTCGGAGTCAAAGACTAGGATTAGATAGTCGCAAAAATAATACGCCACCCCCTAAAACCCATTCACCCCCGCCTTGGTCTCTGTCATGATCGCCTCGCCAATTGGATCGCCCTCTAGGAACTCCGGTACGCGTTCCACCCCACTGCGCGCGTAAAACCGCGCGCCGTCTTTTGTTTCGCCCACGACTAGCACGCCGGTCGGCGCGCCGTGGCGGTGCTCAATGGTGTAGGTGAGGATGCGGCCCTCTGGGTTAGCGTCCGTCACAACGGAAACAGCTTCGGATGTGTCAGCGCTTTTCTGGATTGAGAGCGCTTCGGGTGGCTCCCCGCCGTAGAGCCCCGCCGCATGTTTGGAGGCCAGGCCGCCATTGGCGTAAATGCCCGCCGTCTTGGCCGTGCCGCGCACGCGGGCATGGGCTTCAGCAATGGCGTGGAGCGCGTAATTATTGCCCGGCCCGCCAAAGAAGGGCAGCCCGCCTGTCAGGGTGATCGGCTTATCCCCGATGTTCAGGCCCAACTCCGCCATCGCCTCCAGCGGCACAATCGGGAAGCAACTATAGAGGTCGATCATATCCGCTTTGTCTTGAAGCGTTTTCAACACGGCCGCCTGCGCCGGCGCACGGTGAAAGTCGGCGCGGGTGATCGGCGCGGGCTCTGAGGCGTGGGTGTGGGCGTGCAGGAACGTCACGTCGTTCACACCCAGCGCTTTGGCGTGGCCATAGGTCGTCATCAGCACCGCCGCGCCGAGATTGACCCCGTCCCGCGCGACCATGGCTTTGGTGTAAGGCGTCGTGACGATGGGGTTTTTCGGACTGGGCGTGAGGATGTCAGCGCCAGACGGTGCGGTACGGATAGCGGCATGCGGGTTCTCAGCCGCCACGGCTGCAAAATGCTCCCACAGCGCGCCCATGGTTTGCGCGTAGGCCTCCCGGCTTTCCCCCAGCGCGGCGCGGCGAGCCGTTTCCATCAGGGCATAATAATAGACGGGCGCGGCGATGCGGTGGGCGATGGCTTGCGGGGTGACCATAAAGGGCCCTGACGCGAAAGGGCCGCGGTCTTCCATCGGGACTTCTGTTGTTTCATTCCAGTCTGGGGAGGCGCCTGCCCGGCTTGCCGCTTTGACATTAGCGATGGCTTCCGCGCCCAGGATGACGACCATTTGCGCCTCGCCCGCCATCAGGGCTTTGGCCGCTTCGGCGACAAAGGTCTGCGGCTGCTCGCCCCCGGCATGACTGTAAATGTGTTTCTGGGCTGAGGCTCCAACGCGGGCGAGGGCCGCAGCACCCAGATTATCGGGGCCCCCAAAAGGGTTGGGAAAGGCCGGACCGCTATCGCCGAACAGGCGAACCGCGAGGCAGAGATCGACGTCTTGCGGGCCGAGCCCAGCATCGCGAAAGGCGCGCTCCAACGCGGTCGCGGCCAGATCTGCCGGACCGAAGGCCGTGTCCAGATCATCCGGCACGGCGCGGCTCTCCTGTCCGGCACCGATGATAACGGGAAGCTGATCCAAAGACGTCATGGCCGCCCGCTACGCAAAGCCCGCCACGACGTCCAGCATCGGGCGGGCTTTAGCAGGGTTTTGATATCGGACTTATTCCGCCGCCGCTTTCTGGTCCTCTCCATCGTCAAAAATCGCTTCGATCGGTTGGCCGAAGAGGCGGGCGATTTTGAAGGCCAGCGGCAGAGACGGATCATAACGCCCCGTCTCAATCGCGTTCACGCTTTGGCGCGAAATATTGAGATGCTCGCCGAGCGTCGCCTGTGACCAGCCGCGTTCCGCGCGTAAGCGTTTGAGTTGGTTTTCCATCGGGATGCCTCTTACGTGCAGCGGCGATAACGGATCGCGGCCACTAAGCCGTAGATCATGAAAAAGCCCGGAAAGACCCAAAAGATCGACAGGCGCGGGACGC
>CAWUKE010000187.1:0-4311 GCA_963922935.1 uncultured Alphaproteobacteria bacterium
CCGCCTTCGAGGACGGCCGTATCAGCGACTTTGACTTCACCTTCGACGCCGACATGATCCAGCAAATCAGAGACGGTGAGGCCCATTTTAGAGCGATTGATGACAATCCCCATCGCGCCAGACGCGTCATGGCCGCAGAGATAAATCACCGCGCCTTTAAAGCGCGGATCGCCCATACCGGGTGTGGCGATCAGATATTGCCCTTTATAGCTGGCGTAGCCCTCGGACTCTGTGTCGTGCGACGGTTTCATTCTGATAGATATGGGGGAAAGTTAGAGAAGTTCAAGAATTGCGCGCGCGACAATTGCGTGGCAGACTTATCGAACAACGATAAAGCACGATGCGGGCGAGAATAAAACTGGCCCGCTTTTATGGAGAGATAAATGGCGATTTCAAAAGGGGATAAGCTCCCAACTGCGACGTTCACAACCATGGGCGAAGACGGCCCTATGCCGGTGGACACGGACGCAATCTTTAAAGGCAAGAAAGTTGTCCTCTTTGCCGTCCCCGGCGCTTACACACCGACCTGCAGCGCGCGTCACCTGCCGGGCTTTGTGGAAAAATCTGAGGCCTTCGCAGAGCATGGCGTCGACACAGTCGCTTGCACGTCCGTCAATGATGTCTTCGTCATGGATGCGTGGGGTCGGGATCAGGGCGCGAAAGATGTGCTAATGCTCGCCGATGGCAACGGGCTGTTTGCGGAAGAAATCGGCCTGACAATGGATGCGTCCGGCTTCGGTATGGGCATGCGCAGCCAGCGCTACGCGATGATCGTCAATGACGGTGTCGTCGAAGATGTCTTTGTTGAAGGTCCGGGCGAGTTCAAAGTCAGCAGCGCCGATTACGTGCTGGATAACCTCTAAAACGTGCCTCCTCGCGCGGACTTGCCGCTCGCGCGAATACATAATTTAAACTGGGAAAAGGGACCCTTTATGGAAATTGGTCAGATTTTAATTCTGCTGTTGGTGGCGATGATCGTCATCGTTGTCTTCAAATCTATCGTCGTGGTGCGGCAAGGCTGGGAATATACGGTCGAGCGCTTTGGGCGTTACACCAAAACGCTTAAGCCGGGCCTCACATTCCTCGTGCCGTTCTTTGATAAGGTCGGTCACAAGGTCAATATGCGCGAACGTGTGATCGACGTCCCAAGCCAGGACGTGATCACCAAAGACAATGCGATGGTCACCGCCGATGCGGTCGTCTTTATTCAGGTGACGGACGCGCGGCAGGCGGCTTATGAAGTGAACAATCTCGACCATGCGATTCAGAATCTCTGTCTGACCAATGTGCGGACCGTCGTCGGCTCCATGGACCTCGATGAGGTTCTCTCCCGCCGCGATGAAATCAATGCGCGGCTGTTGACCGTGATTGACCGCGCCACAGACCCGTGGGGCACGAAGGTGACGCGGATTGAGATTAAAGACCTCTCCCCACCGCATGACATCACCCAAGCCATGAACAAGCAGATGAAGGCCGAGCGTGAAAAGCGTGCTGACATTCTGACCGCCGAAGGCTTGAAACAAAGCCAAATCCTGAAAGCGGAAGGCGAAAAAGAAGCCGCTGTTCGCGAAGCCGAAGGCCGCCGTGAAGCCGCCTTCTTGGACGCGGAAGCCCGGGAACGCGAAGCGGAAGCCGAAGCCCGCGCCACCGCTATGGTGAGTCAGGCGATTGCCAAAGGCGACGTCAATGCGGTGAATTACTTTGTCGCCCAGGACTATGTGAAAGCGTTTGAAAAGCTGGCCTTAAGCCCGAACCAGAAGACGCTGATCGTGCCTGCCGAACTGGGCAGCTTGGCCGGAACCATGGCCGGTCTGCAAGAGCTGCTCAACGCTGGGAAAGGCCAGTAGATGATAGAGCTTCTACAAAGCCTCACCGCCTGGCACTGGCTGATCTTTGGCGTGGTCCTGCTCGGGATCGAGCTCGCGACCGGCTCGACCTACATCCTCTGGCCGGCAGTGTCGGCCATTGCGGTGGGCTTGCTGCTCTTCATCGCGCCAATGGGCTGGGAGATGCAGATGATGCTCTTCTTCCTCCTCTCCATTGCGACGCTTATCTTGGGACGCACGCATTTTCAGAAGTTCGTGAAGGGCGGTGAAGTCGCAGACTTGAACGATTTGTCCGTGACATTGGTCGGACGACAAGTACGCGCCGTCTCTGATTTTGAAGGGACGGAAGGCCGTGTTGAGCTGGGCGATACGCAATGGGGCGCGCGCCTCGAAGATCCGTCACAAACGCCTGTCCCGGCTGACGCGCTCTTGCATGTACGCGCTGTTCGCGGTGCGACGCTGATCGTTGGGAAGAATTAGCCGCCCATAAACCGTTTGACGGTTTTAGCATCGGGGGAAGGGGTCATGCGGTAGGCGCTGGCTTCCACCCGGATCGCATCCGCGCCGAGGTCTTCCAAGACGTCAATATCGACCATCCGCGCGCCATCGAAAAATTCCCCTTCCGGGGTGCCAATGGGCTTGCCGTCTTTTAGTGCCGTGACGATGGGCGGCGCGTCCCGATCTTCCCCAGCGACCGCGATGTGGTCAAATTTTGGCACCAGAAAGCCCATGGCCCCGACCATCTTCTTCCAATGAGAGCGCCCGTCTTTCAGACCGTCTTCGAGCGTTTCGAGATCATGTGTGCCGGGCGTCTTCAGATAGCGAATGTTAGCCGCGCTTTGAAATCGATAGCCCAGCTCACTTTGCAATCGGCCTTCGCGGGCGGGGTCGACAACGCAGAGGCGGCCTTCGGGTGACGCTCTCTCAATATCGGGTGTTAAATTGCGCGTCATGCTGCGCTCACCCCAGGTTTCGAGGGTTAGAACGTCGACCTGATCGCCGTCGCGAAGCTCGACGCGATCCGGCGGCAACTCCCCGTCTTGCAGAATAAAGACAAGGTTAATCACCATACCAACCGTGTCGCGCTTGGACGCTTTCAAGCCGTCAAATTTCGCGAGTTCGTCCTTTAAACCTTGGCTGAAGAAGCAAAATTCAGCCTCCATGCGCGGCGGGTCTTCCGCCGTTTGTTCGGCCTCCTGTGCGACAGCAGCAGAGGAAAATGATGCGAGCAAAAGCGCCAGGGGGACATATTTCATAAGCCCGTTTTGCCCGCCGTCCTGCATTTGCGTCCAGTTAAAGCCTTGTCACATCCGGCCTGTCCGGCCAAACGCAGGTTTATGTCTCGACTTACGCTTTCGCTCTTAATCGCTACAGCTTGTGCGGCCTGCCAGCCGACCTCAAAAGCGACGCCCGAAGAGACGCCGGCGACACCCGCTTTTGATGCCGCCATGGTGGCCGCCGCTAACCCACTCGCGGCGGAAGCAGGTGCGGAGATTTTGCGCGCTGGAGGGTCAGCGGTCGATGCGGCGGTCGCGATCCAAACGGTGCTAGGTCTAGTTGAGCCGCAAAGCTCCGGCCTTGGTGGCGGAGCGTTTCTCGTTCTGCATGATCCAAACACGGATGAGACGTGGACTTATGACGGGCGTGAAACCGCGCCGTCTGGCGCGACGTCTGCTTTGTTCTTGGATGATGAGGGTAATCCACTCCGCTATTTTGACGGGATTGCCTCTGGGCGCAGCACAGGCGTGCCCGGGGCGATGGCGATGCTGGGTGTCGCGCACGCTGATTATGGCAAGCTGGATTGGGCCACGTCTTTTGAACCGGCGATCACGCTGGCTGAAGAGGGCTTTGCGGTCAGTCCGCGTATGGCAGATTTGGTCGCGCGAATGGGACGTTTTGTGCTCCCGCGCGATACAGAGGCCCGGGACTATTTCTTTGTCGATAGCGACCCAAGCCAGCCTCTGCCCGTCGGGTTTCTGCGCGATAACCCGGCTTACGCCGATACGCTCCGCGCCCTCCAAGACGATCCGCGCGCGCTCTTGTCAGGACCCATTGCCGAAGCGATCATCGCTAAGACGCAAGAAGAACCTCGTCCCGGAACGCTGACGCTTGCCGATATGGCCGCTTACCAGCCCATCAAGAAACCCGCTCTCTGTTCAACCTATCGCGACTACCGCCTCTGCAGCGCGCCTCCGCCCTCATCCGGCGGGGTCGGCGTGCAGGCGATTCTGGGCATGCTCGAAACCGTAGACATGGCCGCCATGGGTCAATCAGTAGACGGCTGGCACTATTTCATCGAGTCTTCGCAGCTTGGCTATGCGGATCGGGACCGTTATGTGGCCGACCCTGATTTTGTGGAAGTGCCGACGGACGCGCTATTGGCCAAGCCCTATCTGGAAAGCCGCGCAGCGCTGATCCAAGCTGAGGGTGCACTTGGGGACTATAAGGCGGGCGATCCTGCCGGGTTCAAACCGGGCGAAGACGC
>CAWUKE010000188.1:0-4303 GCA_963922935.1 uncultured Alphaproteobacteria bacterium
CCTCATGGAAATATAAAGCCGTATCGACCATATGGTCGATCTGGGCGAGCGTTGCCGCGTCAATGGGAAGCTCGGATAACGGCGTCGTTTCATCAAAGACGGGCAAGGCCGTTTCTGAGCGAGCAAAGCCGCTGCGCAGGCTCGCTTCCGAGTCGAGCATAAATTGACCACTAGATACAATCTCTTCGCCCAAACTCAGTCCGGCCAGAATTTCCGTACGTCCATTTGCGCTACGCCCGATACGCACGCCCCGTGGTTCAAACCGGCCATCCCCCAAAGCGAGGATGACATGAGCGCCGCGCGAGTCGCGTAAAATAGCTTGGCTTGGGACGGCGAGAGCCGAGGTTGCTTTGTCAGTCTCGCGCGTGTCAAAGCGGATATCTGCATAGGCGCCGGGCTTGAGTTTTCCGTCCTCATTATCCAGCGTGATGCGCACACGAGCCGTTCTCGTGGCGCTCTCAATCGTGGGATAGATATAATCAACTTTGCCCGTCAGTTCCTCGCGAGGGAGGCTTTCAAAAGTGAGCTTGACCGTTTGGCCCTCAAAGACGGTTGAGAAGTCAGATTCCGGCACTGAGGCGATCACCCAGACTTCGTCATATCGCTGGAGGCGAACGATCGGATCGCCGGGTTTAATATAGTCCCCGTCGCGCACCATGAGTTCGGTCACGACACCCGAGCTTTCAGAATAGACCGGAACAGTCTCGATGAGCTCGCCGGAAGTCTCGAGCCGCTTGATCAGACTATCTTGCAATCCAATGGATTTCAGGCGCTGACGAACGGCGGCAATTCTCTTGTCATTGCCAATCTTGACCGAGGCCAGATAATCCTTTTGAGCGGCGATCAAATCTGGCGCGTAAATGGAATAAAGTCGTTGTCCGCGCCGCACGACATCACCTTCTGCACGCACGATCAGGCCGCTGATCCAACCCTCCAGACGAGACGCGGACATGGACTCAAGCCGGGTATTGGGCTCGACTGTGCCGTAACTGCGCAGGCTCGTATTGAAGTCAAATCGTGCGACCGGGGTCGTCCGAATCCCCATGGTCTGGATCATCTCAGGGGAAACGGCGACGCTGGCACCTTGTGCGTTTGTCTTCGCCACAGGCACAAGATCCATCCCGCAAATCGGACAGGTCCCATCAGGGTCGGTTGAGATATAATGCGGATGCATGGGGCAGGTATAGCTTGTGGCCTCTTCCGCCTGGTCCATAGCTTCGGTCTGGGTCTGACCCGCCTGCATGGCCGCATGATCGTGCCCCGATGATAATGGGCTCTGTGCGTCTCTATCGCCCTGACAAGCGGCCAATAAAACGAGGCTGACAATGAGGGGAAGTGTTCTTTTAAGCATCATGGCATCACCAATAGGCTGTTCATCATCACGACCATTTGGTCACGACGCGCCGCCTCTTTTAAAATTTCTGTTTCCAGTGTGAGGGTTGCGATTTCTGCGTCCAATATGGGCGAGAAATCCCCTGAGCCAGATTCATATTGAATCAGTTGCGCATCCGATTGCTCTTTGATCGCCAGAATTTTGCGCTCCAGCGTTTTAATATTTTTCGACGCCGCGTCCCGCTTCGCTTCATATTGCATCCATTCTGCGCGGAGCTCTCGGGCGCGGGCTGTGCGGCTGGAGAGGGCGGCTTGGCGGTCTGATTTTGCGGCCCTCAAATTTGGCGTTTGGCGCTTTCCGGACCAGAGCGGAACCGTAAAGGTGACGCCGCCGGAGACCCAATCTTCCCCGTCAAAATTGGACCGCGGCCCCTGACCGGATTCGCGTTGTTGATAGGTCAGGTTGACGCCCCAATTAGGTTTGAAATCAGCCTCGGCCTTTTGGACTTCCGCATCACTCACGCGGGCCCTGGCATCGGCCACGCGGACGCCGTGGAATTGCATGGCATTACCGGTCAGCGGCGTCAGGCGAAGCTCGGGCAACTCGATCTCGGGCACAACGCCGAGCCAGTTGATGAGTTCAGCATCGATGACACGAATATCTTGGTCGATATTCGTTAGCTCCCGCTCAGCATCAGCCCGCTCAATGTCGATTTGGGCAATGCGGTAAAGCAGCGGGCGTCCGGCTGAAATTTCGATATCAATGATGTCTGTGAGCTCATCATATTTATCTATTCTCTGCTGGATGAGGTCACGCTGCTGGATCAGATAGTCCCGCGAGATCACAAGCGCCAAGACGCGGCCTTCAATCCGGGCATAGCGTTCTTCAGAGCCAAGGTCAGATTGATCAGCCAGTCTCAAGGATTTTAACGAGGCCGCCTTGCGCGCGGACCGGCTTGGTAGGTCCTGTCGCAGACCAACGGCCTTATTCGAAGGCAGATATTCGGAAAAAGATGGATCGAAAAGCGGGACATTATTGAGTTGAAGAGAAACGACAGGGTCCGGCAGTGAGAGCGCACTTTCGGCGCGTGAGCGGTCCGCTGCGGCTGAATAGGCATAGGTCTCCAAGGTCGGATGTTGCCTTATGCGCGCCTTGAGTTCGGCCAGGGTCATCTTGACGGGGCTGACGGGCTGAAATGATGTCTCGGTCTCCCAATCCTCATAATCGTCTGAAAAAGACGGGGTGCTGCCAAGCTGGATGACCTCGGTGTCTTGGGCCGTTTCGATGTCGCCCCAATCCGTTTGCGCAGACGCCGGGAGGGCAAGTGTCATCAGCGCAGATCCCAATAGCAGGAACGCGGCAGCGAGTTTGGGTTTTGAGTGTCGGCCTTTATGCAAGGCGGGTGTGAAACGGATAAACATCCGCAATTCTCCATAAACATGCGAAAATCACCGGAAAGCTTAAGTCTTTCCGAGCTTTGACGATGTCAGGAGCTTAAATGAGGAGGCTGTCGGTCGCGAAAAGTGGCTTATCGACGGGCAGGCTATGCCGTCGCGGCGGAGCCGTACTGTCGGGCAGGCCAAGATCAGCAGGAATAATATTCGCTGAAATCTGTGCGACGGCGATGAACTCAAAATCGGAAGCCGCCGTTATCGCCGGAACAGTTTCTCCATGATCAGCCGGAGAAAAGGCGCAGTCATCGCAGGACGGACAGAATTTTTCGGGTGCGTTTTGCGAATTGTCAGCTGTTTGCAGCTGCATAGCTGTCATTTTGTCAGATGTATCGCTCTGTATCTGGTGACAGGGCGGTGTGGCGACAGCCTGAGCGGCTATATCCATAGCAGCCTTATCCATGTGGCCTGTTATGCAACAGGCCATGGTCGGCGTGGCAATCAATAGCCAGGCCGCGAACATGGATATGATGGTCGAAATGACTCTCATCCTTGAACATTAGCCTAAAAAGGTTAAAAAAGCAAATACCCCTATGGGGCATATCGCATCACGCTTTCGTGCGCTAGGCCACTGAGATTTAACCTGATTTGGACGGCTTCATTTATGACGACCCATTCTGATAAGACGATTAACCGCCTCAAAAGAATCGAGGGTCAGGTGCGCGGCATTATTCGAATGCTCGAAGATGAACGCTATTGCATCGACGTTCTTACCCAAATGCAGGCTGTAAAATCCGCTCTGGCGCGGGCGGAAAGTGAAATCCTGAAAGATCACGCACAAGGCTGCGTCAATGCCGCCATCGAATCCGGTGATCCGGATGCGCAACGGCAAAAAGTATCCGAACTTGTCGATCTGTTCGACAAACTCAAACGATAGAGATGATGATGAATATAAAGATTCAAGTTGCGACGCTGCTGGCATTGACGGCCCTTTTTATCGCGGAGCCTGTTTGGGGTCACACAAAGGTGAAGACCTCGACATTGGAAAACGGAGGAACTTACCAGACGCTCCCAGAGGTCATTGATCTCGTCTTTGCCCAGAAAGTCGGATTGATTGATCTGACCTTGAAAGCGGCAGATGGGTCAGAGATCCCCCTCGGCTTCGACAAGCCCAAGGGCATGCATAGCCGTTTTGCGATTCCAAAACCGGACCTCGCATCCGGGGCCTATGTCTTAAGCTGGCGCGTCATGGCCAAGGATGGTCATGTTTTGAATGGAGAGATCGCCTTCACTTATGAGCCCTGACATGCTCACGGCTTTCATGCTTTTGGCCAAGCTGTGTCTTTATGCGGGCGCTTTGATATCCATTGGTGTCATCACGCACGCTCTTCTGAAAATCAGGGCGAATCTGAAAGGCCTGTTTTGGGGTGTTGGGCTACTCTCTTTTGGTCTTGCGGCCAAACTCCTCGCGACCAATGCGCAAATGGCGGGCGGTCTTTCACAGGTTTTGAATTTTGAGAATTTCTATTGGGTTTGGCAGTCCAGCTCTGCGCAAACTGGATTTGTGGTTTCCGCTGTT
>CAWUKE010000189.1:0-4279 GCA_963922935.1 uncultured Alphaproteobacteria bacterium
CCATTGAATAACAGCCAAGATAGCTCACGATTAAAGTAGCGCTGCGAAGGGGTGAGAGCCATGCGGGACCTATGCCAATCACAGTGAATAAGGTCCAGCGTGAGTTTGCGACAGTTTCACGTCGCAATAACGCGTCAGTCCTGCTTAGGCGGCGGCAGATGCCTGTTGTTCGGACAGAATAGCCAGCAAAGCGTGCGCGTCAGGTGCCGCCCGAAGCCGTTGGCGCAATTCAGGGCGACGCAGCAAACGTGAGACACGGGCGAGCGCACGCAAATGCGCCCCACCAGCGTCTGAAGGCGCTAAGAGGAAACAAATCAAATCAACAGGACGACCGTCAATCGCATCAAACTCAATCGGCTCATCTAAGCGCGCAAACCCGGCCACAACCCGGTCCATACCGTCAATGCGGGCATGCGGCAGGGCGACACCATTGCCGACGCCTGTAGACCCCAAACGCTCACGCTCGCTCGCGGCTTGAACGACATCACGGCACGTAATGCCCTTCGGATCCAAGTTGTGGTCCGCAATTAAGTGCTGCGCCATAATTTGGAATAGCTGTTTAGGGCTATCCGCTTTGAGGTCGCAAAGGACACTCTTGGCGCTGAATAAGGCGCTATCAGTCATGTCGCAATCTCGGTTTCGTTTCGGCGCACTGGCGTAGAGATGCACAGGCTGCCGTAGGTTTCGCGCCCACATAAGCGGGCTCTGATAAGGGTTCAAGGCGCAGTTACAGCCCCAGAGCGGTCGGATTAGTCCGCCGTTTGCGGGTCAATCCACCCGATATGTCCGTCTGGTCTTTTATAAACCACGTTAAGCCGACCGTGGCGGCTATTATGGAAAACGACGACCCCACTATCGGCGAGGCCGACTTCCAGCGCGGCCATACCGGGCGTCATCGTTCGCACTTTCCCCGTGCTTTCAGCAATGACCATTGGATCATCGCGTACGGGCAACGCCTCTTCGGTTTCTACCTCTTCTGGGGCAACAGGGTTTTCAAGCACGAAAAGCGCGGCTTCGGCCGCTTTTTGTTTGCGGCTGTGATCTTTCAGGCGGCGTTTGTAACGGCGGAGACGTTTTTCGATGTGCTCCAGTGCTTCGTCAGACGCCGGATACGCATCTTGCGCGCGGCCTTCGCCTTCAAAGCTGGCCCCGCTGGGCAAGTGAACGCTGATGACGGTGCGGAAGCCAGAGCCATCCCGTTGGATAGAGACCTGCGCCTCCCCCTCTCGGTGGATATATTTGTCCATCATCTCTTCGAGTCTGTCCTGGATGCGCTCTTCCAGCGCTTTTGAAACATCGATGCCCTTAGAAACGATTTGAACTTGCATGGCCGCCTTTCTGTTTATTGTCGTTATCATCACTTAGCATAGTCTTTCAGGTTTGGCCCGCCAAAAGTGATCTGGGACAATGTTTCGCCAATTTTAGCGCGTTTCGACTATTCGTTTACGATTTGACGGAGGCACTAAAACATCCTCCTGCCGTCGACACGATCATGGGTATGATTTGCCACTCAAGCCCTGTTAGGCGACGCGCATATGTTCTAGGCGAACGTTTCATTGAGGAGACTTACCATGGATGTCATCGGTCATTTTATTGACGGTCAAGCTGTCGCAGCCTCAGGCAACCGCACACATGACATCTATAATCCCAACACGGGCGAAGTTCGTCGTAAGGTCGCCCTTGGCACGGCGGGCGATTTAGACACAGCGGTCGCGTCCGCTGTAAAAGCCCAACGGGAATGGGCGCAAACCAACCCACAACGTCGCGCGCGGATTTTCTTCGCTTACAAGGCACTCGTCGAAGCGCATATGGAAGAGCTGGCGCATCTCTTGTCCGATGAACATGGCAAGGTCGTTGCCGATAGTCGCGGCGATGTGATGCGCGGTCTCGATGTGATCGAATTTTCCTGCGGCGTCCCCCACGCCCAGAAGGGTGAACACACTTACGGCGCGGGCCCAGAAATTGACGTCTATTCCATGCGCAAACCGCTGGGCGTTGTCGCCGGGATTACGCCGTTTAACTTCCCGGCCATGATCCCAATGTGGATGTTCGGCATGGCGATCGCCACGGGCAATGCGTGCGTTTTAAAGCCGTCGGAAAAAGATCCGAGTGTGCCGATGCGCCTCGCTGAACTTTTTGTGGAAGCCGGCGGACCTGCAGGCCTCCTAAATGTTGTCAATGGTGACAAAGAGATGGTCGATGCCATCCTCGCCCATCCCGACATTAAGGCGGTTAGCTTTGTCGGCAGCTCCGACATCGCGCAATATGTCTATGCGGGCGCGACGGCGACCGGCAAACGCGCGCAATGTATGGGCGGGGCGAAGAACCACGGTATTATCATGCCCGACGCCAACATGGAACAGGCCGCGAAGGACATCCTCGGGGCTGCCTATGGGTCGGCCGGTGAGCGCTGCATGGCTCTGCCCATTGTTGTGCCCGTCGGGGAAGGCACAGCGGAACGCTTCTTGGAGGCGTTCATGCCAAAGCTTGAGGCCTTGAAAGTCGGCACGTCAACTGACCCTGACGCCGATTACGGGCCGGTTGTCACGGCCGCCCATCAGGCCAGCATTGAACGCCAAATTGCTAAAGCGTCTGACGAAGGCGCAACGATCCTTGTCGATGGGCGGGGCTTTACATTGCAAGGCTATGAAGACGGATTTTTCATTGGCCCGACCCTGATCGATAATGTCACGCCCGACATGGAAACCTATCAGGACGAGATCTTCGGCCCCGTCTTACAGATCGTGCGCGCGAAAGATTTCGAGGAGGCACTACGCCTGCCGTCAGATCACCAATATGGAAACGGCGTCGCGATCTTCACCGCCAATGGCCGCGTCGCGCGCGAATTCGCGGACCGTGTCGAAGTCGGCATGGTCGGAATCAATGTACCAATCCCCGTCCCCGTCAGCTATCACAGCTTTGGCGGCTGGAAGCGCTCAGCCTTTGGCGATGCGAACCAATATGGCATGGAAGGCCTACGCTTCTACACGAAGGTCAAAACCGTCACCCAACGCTGGCCCGAAGGCGAAACCGAAGACAGCGCCTTCATCATCCCGCACTTTGGGTGACAAAACACCACCCGAGATTTGATTCGCCCTTACCCTGAAAATCTGTCACCACTGACAAAACGATAAAATTCGGGGAGTGTGTGGTGCATCAGGTTCAGGGACTCGACGCGGCCTTTGTCGCAATGGAAAGCAACAAGGCCCCGGTCCACATTGGCTCGCTGTTTATTTATGACCCCAGCACAGCCGAAGGCGGCTTTGTCCGGTTTAAGGACATCATCGCCTTCTTTCGCGATCGTTTGCAGCTATCCAAAACACTCCGTCAAAAGCTCGTCAAAGTCCCGTTTGGGATCGACTATCCCTATTGGGTGCAAGACGCGGATTTCGACCTAGAATATCATGTGCGGCACGTCGCTTTGCCCAAGCCCGGCGACTGGCGACAGCTTTGCATTTTGGCGGCGCGGATTTTTGCGCGCCCTCTCGATATGTCCCGCCCGCCCTGGGAATTCACGGTCATTGAAGGCCTCGACAATATAGAGGGCGTGCCAAAAGGGGCCTATGCCCTTGTGACTAAGGTCCACCATGTGGCGGTCGACGGCATGTCTGGCGTGGAAATGATCCACGCGACCCACACGGTGAAGCCGGACTATGCGCCGCTTGAAACCATTGATCCATGGCGTCCTGAACCCAACCCCAGCCAGGCGGGGCTGTTCGCGCGCGGGCTGCTGAGCAGCTACACCCTACCGTTCCGGCAAGCGCGTGCGCTGGTCCAATCTGTACCCGGAATGGCGCGGGCCGCCAAAGGACTGATTAACCGGGAGTATGACCTCAATGCGATCCTCAATACGCCAAAAACACGCTTTGGAGGCTCCATCTCGCCGCACCGCGTCTTTGGCGCGCAGACCTTCAAGCTAAAAGACATTCAAGCCATGCGAGCCATGGCCCCCGGCGCGAAGATGAATGATGTGATGCTGTCCATCACGGGTGGGGCGATGCGGCACTATCTGGCGCATCATAGCGAACTTCCGGATTCGTCTGTCACCGCCATGGCGCCCATTTCTGTGCGTCAGGAAAGCGAGAAGCAGGCAATGGGGAACCAGGTCGCGGCTATGTATGTGCCTCTCGGCTCCCATGTGGAAGCGATTGAAACGCGCCTGAATTATGTGACCGAGGAAACGACCAAAGCCAAAGCCATGACAGAAGCGATGGGCGCACGCCAGATCGCCGATATGGCGAAGCTTTCGCCCAACTTTGCGATGACCATGGGCGCCAAC
>CAWUKE010000190.1:0-4214 GCA_963922935.1 uncultured Alphaproteobacteria bacterium
AAGCGGGTGTAGCTCAGTTGGTTAGAGCGCCGGCCTGTCACGCCGGAGGCCGCGGGTTCGAGTCCCGTCACTCGCGCCATTTCTTTATGGGAATGGCCGCAAGCCCTCCATAATTTCAAAAAACACTTCCCTCATCCGCTTTTTGAAGCCTAAAACGATGGCGTGAAGATGCATATGCTGCAGCCACCGCAGTCTTTGCGAGGACATGTCCAAGACTTTTGGGCTTTAAGCGGACAGATCACTGGCCAATATTCCGGCCTTCCGAAACCTTATATTGAATTTGTTATAAGCCTTTCAGGCACGCATCTTTGGCAACGCACCCCCGACGATACGGCTTATTCCTATGAAAAAGGATGGGTCACGCCCCTTCAATTTGGCGCACGATTTGCGGAAACAAAAGGTCCATTACACCTTATAGGCGCACGCCTTAGCCTAAAGGCCGCAAAACAATTGCTTGGGGCCGCGCCACTACTGGAGGCTTCAACACCAATCCCTATTGACGAACTTATAGGTCACGAGGCTGAGCATCTGCGCGAGCAACTCCTCTCGCTTCCGACGGAACATCACCGCCTGCTTCACCTGGCTCAGTGGACTGAACAAAGACTCGCCCATAGGCCGCCCCTATATGAAACACTTCCTCCTCCCGAAGTTTTGACAAAGCTCGGATGGCGCATAGATACGCTGGCTGAGTATTATGATATTTCAACACGAGGCTTACGGAAGCGCTTTCACGCGCAATTTGGTCTAAGCCCAAAACTCTGGCTGCAACTCACTCGCTTTGATCAAGTGATACGTTTTGACATAGCAAGCAATAGCCTTGCGGAAACGGCGGCTACCTTTGGCTATGCCGACCAATCCCATCTTAGCCACGAGTTTAAACGCTTTGCAGGGCGCAGCCCAGGTCTTTATTTGGGAGACCGACAGAAGAACGATGCACCAGAAGAGGCACCGCATTTTGTACCCGACGCATAGGTTCCGATTTCTACAAGATATAAGATGTGTTTCCTGTTAATTGGGACAGACCAACATAAAAGGGGGTCATCATGCCATCATGGTTAAAAATTGCGCTCGGAATACTCGCAGGCGTCTTCGCAGGCGGTCTTAGCCTTGGCCTTATCGAAATGGCCGGACATCAAATTGCAACTGGGGATGCAAAATTCGCTATAGCGGCCGTCGGACTTGGTGTCGCAGGATTTTTTGGCGGCCTTGTTGCTTTGTTCATCGGCCGGGCAAAATGGCTAGCGTGGGCTATTGCTACATTGCTCATGGCACTATCGCTGATCAATGTGTTTAGCTTTCCACACCCCATTTGGTTTGTCCCACTCGCCGGCTTCAGTCTGTTGATCGGCGCTTTAGCCGCAAATCGGTTCATGCGATCACGCATAGGGGCTTAACGCCTCACACGTTGCGGCGAGAATGATAGGCTTCGCACAGGGTTTCGCCACCCAGCGCCTGCATTTTCGCATCGCTTGTGACAGAGTGACGAAAAAGCCCATCATTCCTGCATGGCTCCCTTACCGCAACAGCGCTTCTGCGCCGAGCGGTTCCCTCTATTTTCGAAACCATGACACTCACACCCGACATGATCGGCTTTGTCGCCGCGAGCCTGACCACGCTCGCTTTTGTCCCCCAAGCTGTGACGTGCGTGCGCACAGGCAAGACGGACGGCCTGTCCCTGCCCATGTATGCCATTTTCAGCACGGGCGTCGCGCTCTGGCTGGCTTATGGCCTAATTACCGAAGCGTGGCCCGTCGCCATCGCCAATGCGGTGACGCTAGTTTTTGCGCTGATTATCCTCGGCTTGATCGTGCGCAATCGCTGGTTCGCGCCAGAGCTTCCCTTACGGACGCGGCAAAAAGACCGGGTCGTCGGCGGCTAGTCGCGGGTCAGCTTGCGGATGAGCGGCGAATGCTCAGGATAGCGCGCGAGCAAATCCGCCCGATCCGCCAGTTCAAACCCGTCAAACGAGAAGCCCGGACTGACCACACAGCCGACGAGCGCGTAGGTCTCGTCTTGCCCCTCTGCCACGCTTGACCCGAACCAGACGTTCGGCGGTACGACATATTGCAGGCGCTCCCCCGCCCCAACATCCGGCCCGATCTGGACGGCTTCATAGCGGCCCTCTGGATAGATCACATGCACGGTCAGCGCCGCGCCGCCCTGCCAGAACCAGACTTCTTCTGCGTCTAGCCGGTGCAGATTGGACGGATTATCCGTCGTTAGCAGGAAAATGATCGCCGTCGCGCAGGCGCGCCCGTCGGACCGCAATGCGTCTGACCGATAAGTCTCGCGGTAAAACCCGCCTTCTGGATGAGGCTCGAGCGAAAGGGCTTTTATCAAACTCTGTGCACTCATGCGCCTCTCCCCAATATTTGCGACCTCGCGCTAATCGGCTTAGGCGAGAGGCAGGCTGAAGCCTACTGAAAAGAGACCTGACATGATCCAATTCTTGAAAGCCGCCGCTTGTGCTTTGGCGCTCACCCTCACCGCCTGCGCGCACACCGCCCCGGCTCCCCTGACCCCGCCAGATTACGCCACCGCGCCGCTCAACCTCTCCACGCCGGAGGCCACAGCCTATTCCATGATGATCGCCATGTATCGCGGGGACGTGGAGATGGTGGATCAGGTCTTTGCGCCAAACGGCGTGCTAAGGCGGCTGCGCGCGAGCGGCGAGATCGAGGCGGACGGCCTGCCGAAATGGCGCGCCTGGGTCGACACGCTCGAGGTCGGCCAAGCCCATGAGACGCTGTTCAACCTCAAAGTCGAACAGTTCGGCCGCCTCGCCACCGTCTGGGCGCCCTTCGTGATCGACTATAACGGCGAGACCGTCGGCTGCGGCGTCAACCAGTTCACAATGGCGAAGATGGAGACGGCCCGCGGCGACGAAGGCTGGCGGATCGTCTCAGGGATCGATGTGCAGGCGGATAAGGGGGACTGTGCGGGGTTTAAAGAGCGATACTTATCGCGCCACTAAAAAACCCGCTCATCCCGACAAGCGTCCGGGTCCGGTCATTATTGATCAAGCATATCAGAGAACTTTTGCCTTGAAGAATTAGCAATTAGTCTCTCCAGTTTCTCAAGTTCCGAGGATTTGAGGTCACGAGCTTTCTTAGCATCATCTAAAACCCGTTTAAGGTTTTCACGGTTCGCAACAAGCTGAATCTCATTTTGCTCAAGGCGCCTGCATTTATCGCGACATAATTTAAGTTCTTTAGTAGTTTTGATCGTCACAGATAGCTGACCATCAAGCTCTTTCTCCAATCTTGAAATATCATTTTTTCGTTCATCGAGGTCACTCATGAGCACTTCGAGTTTTTCAGCCTCTGGGTCGGTTAGGATTTCCAATACAATCTTCGCTTTAGCCGTCAGCCTTTCAAACCTTTCTTCGAGAGACTTGAGCTCATTTCTTGCCCGATTTTTTGATATGGGCGTCAATTCTGACCAAGAAGCGAGTTCTCGTCGAAGGTCTAGTAACCTCTTATCGTCTTCATGGTATTTCGCATATCCCATATGAATCAGCCTAAGCGGCGCTCCCTAAAATAGTGCAGACGAATAAAACCAGCATACCTGTCACTCCCCCGCGTCTAAATAAATCTCACCACCCTCTTCCCGAAACTTCTCCGACATCTCGCGCATCCCGGCCTTCGCCTCTTCCACACTTAACCCAAGCGCCTTCTTCTCATTGTCGCTCAACCCTTCTGCATAATCCCGCACTTCCTGCGTGATTTGCATGCTGCAAAACTTCGGGCCGCACATGGAGCAGAAGTGGGCGGTTTTGTGGGCTTCTTTCGGTAGGGTCTGATCGTGGAAATCGCGGGCGGTTTCCGGGTCTAGCGAGAGGTTGAACTGGTCTTCCCAGCGGAATTCGAACCGCGCGCGCGATAGCGCATCGTCGCGAATTTGCGCGGCCGGGTGACCCTTGGCGAGGTCGGCGGCGTGCGCCGCGAGCTTATAGGTGATCACGCCGACTTTCACATCGTCGCGGTCCGGCAGGCCGAGATGTTCTTTCGGCGTGACGTAGCAGAGCATGGAGGTCCCGAACCAGCCAATCATCGCCGCGCCAATGCCGGACGTGATATGGTCATAGCCCGGCGCGATATCGGTCGTGAGCGGGCCGAGCGTGTAGAAAGGTGCCTCGCCACATTCGCGCAGCTGCTTATCCATATTCACCTTGATCTTGTGCATCGGCACGTGGCCCGGCCCTTCGATCATGA
>CAWUKE010000191.1:0-4208 GCA_963922935.1 uncultured Alphaproteobacteria bacterium
TGGATCGACAGGTCATAGTCCAGCAGATCAATATCGAGATAGGGTTCGATCAGTCGCTCAATAATCATGTCCCAGATGATGCGGGTCATTTCGTCGCCATTCATATTGACGACCGGATTGTTGACCTTGATTTTTGCCATGTCAGCCTCAGCTTGCTTTAGAAATTGAAATCATTCGCGCGGCCCTGCATGGGGCGCTTCAAAACGTGTGGCGCGCCTATACCACCTTGCGCCACGAGTTAAAGGGTTAAGGTAAGACCATTATGGGTGCGAATAAGCCGGGTAAGGAAGTCCATGACCAGTTGGGTCGCCCCATTGGTAGCCCCGAAGCGTCTGCCCCTGCTGTCATCCTTGTTAATCCGCAAATGGGCGAGAATATCGGCTCGGCCGCGCGGTCCATGCTCAACTTCGGCCTCACAGATTTGCGCTTGGTCGCGCCGCGCGACGGTTGGCCAAATGAGAGGGCGAACACCTTGGCGGCTGGTGCGCTTTCGGTCGTGGAAAATGCGCAACTCTTCGATACGACGGAAGAGGCGATAGCGGACTTGAACTTTGTCTTGAGCGCAACGGCCCGCCGCCGTGAAATCGAATTACCGGTCAAAGGCGTGACGGGCATAGGGGCCGAGCTCCGCGCCTTAGAGAGGCAGGGGACGCGGACTGGCATTCTTTTTGGGGCTGAGAAAGCCGGCCTGTCCAACGCCGACGTCGCGCTGTCTGATGCGATCCTAACCTATCCCGTGAACCCGGCGTTTCAGTCGCTAAACCTTGCGCAAGCGGTCAACGTCTTCGCGCTCCTGTGGGCGCAGTCAGGTGAGGTTGAAATTCCGGAGGTGTTCGATCCGGAACTGAGCCAGGTCGCCGATCGGGCGGACCTTGTTCGTTTGTTTGAACATCTGGAAGACGAACTGGAGGAAGCGGGATTCTTTTATCCCGCGTCCAAGAAAGCCCTGATGCGGCAGAACATCCGCGCGCCTTTGGTAAGGGCGAAGATGACGGAACAAGAAGTCCGGACGTTCCGCGGGATCGTCAAAGCGCTGGCCAGAGGGCGCGGTCATCATATTGATCGGAAGCGTAAAGTGGAACGCGGTCAAAGTGCTGACTGAGCCCGACCGAAACGTCCCATTGTCTGATGGGCAAAATTCCCATAACCGCGCGCCTATGAGACTTCTGCCTTATGTCATTATTGCAATTGCGGCTATTTTAGGCGGTTACGGCATGGGCCTTCGCCCCGCGACACCGATCCTTTTCGTGCTCGCCCTCGCAAGCGCTGTCTCTGTTTTTATGCCGCGCCGCCAAGCCCTGCGCGAACAGCCGCAAGCCCCCGATCAGAATATGGTCCTGGACGGGGCTTTCTTGTTTTTCTCGCAGCTTTTGATCGTCTTTGTCGCTTACGCGCTGGGCGTGCTGATCGGACGTCTTGTCTGAGCCGCTGCATCAAAGGCGAAGATTGCGACGCCTAACCAGATAAAGCCGAAGCACCAAGCATGGGCGGTTGTAAACGTCTCTCCGTAATAAAGACCGCAGGCGAACTGTAAGGTTGGCCCCAGAAATTGGATGATGCCCAGCGTTGAGAAGCGAACACGTCGCGCTGCGAAAACATAAAGCAGGAGAGGGATGAGCGTGAGCGGCCCCGCTAAGAGTAAGAGAAGGCTCAAAGTCAGATCTTGCCCAAAGGAAAGCTGCCCCTGGCCCGCCAGCCACCCTAGATAAGCCAAAGCCGGTAAGAGCAGGACCAATACTTCGACCATAAGGCCGGCCATAGCAGGGACTTCGACGACTTTGCGCGTGGCGGCGTAAGCGCAAAAGGTCGTGCCGAGTATGATCGACAACCAAGGGAAAACGCCGCCATAGAGGCCAAGGATCAGCACGCCAATCGTCGCGAAGGCAACGGCGACGATTTGTAAGGCAGAAAACCGTTCCCTGAAAATCAGAAAACCGACGAAAACATTTAGCAGCGGATTGATGTAATAGCCGAGGCTGCCTTGGAAAATCTGCTCAATTTGGATGGCGTAGATATAGACGCCCCAGTTCACCGCTAGAAGTAAGGCCGCGATTGTGAGGTAGAGCAGCGTTTTAGGCGCTCGGAAAATCGCGACTAGGGGTTTCCACTGATGCAGAATAAGGAGGACGAGCAGACCTACGGGCAGGGACCAGACCACGCGGTGTGCCACCATTTCTACAGCGGGGACGGCCGCTGTCGCAACGAAATAGACCGGAAAAAGCCCCCAAATGATCAGCGAGGCGATGGCGCTCAGGAGCCCCTTTTGCGACTCAGTCTTTGGCTCTGGATCTGACACGTCCGCCCCTTGGCATAGTCTTTTGGAAAAGTCCTTGTCTGATAGCTACGGCTGAGACTCTGGCTTGACTTGTCCACAGGCGGCTTTAAGGAGCCGCGCACTACGGGATTTCGCCGTGACCGCCGTTGTAATCGTCCAGTGATTTGGACCGGTCCGCGAAGATTAGAAAGGCAGGCGCACCTATGTCTAAGCGTCATTCTACGAAATATAAAATTGACCGCCGGATGGGTGAAAACATCTGGGGTCGTCCAAAGTCACCGTTCAATAAGCGTCAAAACCCTCCAGGGCAGCACGGCGCCGGTCGTCGCGGCAAAATGTCTGACTTCGGTACGCAGTTACGCGCAAAGCAGAAGCTCAAAGGCTATTACGGCAACATCACCGAAAAACAGTTCCGTCGCACCTATGACGAAGCGGTTCGGATGAAAGGCGACACGTCTGAGAACCTGATCGGTTTGCTCGAGCAGCGTCTGGACGCGGTTGTTTACCGCGCGAAATTCGTCCCAACTGTTTTTGCTTCACGTCAGTTTGTCAATCACGGCCACGTTCTGGTCAACGGTAAGAAGGTCAACATCCCATCCTACCGCGTAAAGCCAGGCGACGTCATTGAAGTCCGTGAAAAGTCCAAGACGATGGCGCTTGTTCTTGAAGCGCTGGAACTCCCCGAGCGCGACGTGCCAGAATATGTCGATCTGGACGTTAAAGGCATGAAAGCGACGTTCACACGCGTGCCAAGCTTTGATGAAGTGCCTTATCCGGCGATGATGGAACCGAACCTCGTGGTCGAATTCTACTCGCGTTAATCGCGACCTGAAATCATTCCAAAAGCCCGTCTCATTGAGGCGGGCTTTTTTTATGGGCTCTTAACTGCGCCGCCAGATGACACGGCCATTACCCGTCAGATTTTCAGAGAAATGATAAAAGCCAGATTCGTCAAAACGCAGTTTATGAAGACCATTTTTGCCTGAAAGGACAATTTTCTGCTTACTTTCCACGTTGCAAGAGAAGACCTCGATAACGAATTGTGAGGCGCAGCGTCTGATCTCAATTTCAACGCCACTGTTGTTTTCTAAGGCGTATTGTACGTCAATTGTCTCGCCGGCCCAAACATAGGTGCGCCGGGTTTGCAGGCTGTCCCAATAGGGGGCTAAAGCGCCAAGGGCTCCGTCAGCGCGATTGGCCATAACGTCTTGATCAAGATCGGAAACACGCAAGACCACTGCTGGACTCAAGTAAGCGGGTACATAATGCAAAGCGACGAAGACCGCCGCCATACCCAAGCAAAGCGATCCGGCAGTAAACACAAGCCGGAACAGACCAATCGCACCGCCACGGCGTTTTCCGTGCCGTTTTCGGAAGCCTTGCGCGAAGTTTTCAGCGATATGATATGTCGCAGAAGACCGACGTTTCCTCGGTTTAAAAACAAGACCTAGTTTTGCCACACCGCGCCCGCCTCTTCCTCATGACTTTGAAATCATAGAATAAGGATAACAAAAACGGGTTTCGAGGCGCTTAACCGGTTATTAGGGGAACGCTAACCGTAAGCTGTTCACCGCACGCTATGCGGCCATCGCGACGCCTTTTTCCGTCAGCAATGTGCGCAGTTCGCCAGATTCAAACATCTCCCGAACAATGTCGCAACCGCCGATAAACTCGCCTTTGACAAAGACCTGAGGTATCGTTGGCCAATTATTGACCTCTTTGATGCCTTGGCGGATGTCCATATCTTCCAGAACGTTGACCGAGGCGTAGTCGACGCCGAGATAGTCAAAAACCTGCACGACGGTGGAAGAAAACCCGCATTGCGGAAAGGTCGGTGTGCCTTTCATATATAGCACAACATCATTGGCCGCGACCGTTTCGGCGATTTGGGCATGAACAGGATTGTCGGACATGGGAGAACTCCTCAGCGTGT
>CAWUKE010000192.1:0-4122 GCA_963922935.1 uncultured Alphaproteobacteria bacterium
CGCCGCGATCGCGGGTAGCGGCAATAATCGCTACCATTCCGGCGGGCAATATTACCGCAGTCATAGCCAGCCTTATTATGGCCATTCGACCTATTATGCGCCGCGGACCTATTATCACGCGCCTCGGACCTATTATCGGCCGAAAACCTATTATAGCTACGGTTCGCCCTATTATCGGCCACGGACAAACCTGACGATCAATATCGGCAATGGCGGGTATTACGGTGGACGCCGTCACTTCCACGGCGGTCACGGCTATTACCGCACACGCGGTCATGGTTATCGAGGCCACGGTTATCGCAAACGCGGCTATCGCCATCACCGCTAGTCGGACGGACAAATGAGTTAAAAAGAAAGCCCCGCAAGATGCGGGGCTTTTTTATGGTCGCTGTGATTTATGCGGACTTAGTCGACAAAGCTCACGGATGACATCGGGCTAGAGCTTGTCCGGCGATTTTCAGGATCGCCATAAATCTGAATAGAGCCCATCCCGCCCATATCGGCATCGACAGACTGGGTCGCGTGAACAGAAAGTTTACCCATCCCGCCCAAATCCGCGCGAACGTCGTCACAGATAAGTTTGCTGGCGTCTGTGTCGCCCATGCCAGCCACGTCAATATCGAGGCTATCGCAGCGACCATAGAAATGGACGTTTGAAATACCGGCAATATCAGCCTCGAAATCGCCGCCATCGATGCCCCGAATATCGCCATTGGCGATCCCGGCAATCTCAACACTTTCCAGCGACGGGAGCGTCACAATCGCGTTCACGCCTTTGGTATTGTTCCGGTGTTTGCGATCGTCTTTTTGCCCCAGAACAAGCGTGTCGCCTTTCACATAGACTTCGACATCATCGGCTTCTTTCTTACGGGCCTCTGTCCGCACGCTGAATGTTGGGCCGACTTCGATATCAAGGTTGTAAATCCCTTCCACGGCGATGCGATCAAAGCCGGATAGGTCATGGGTCACGACAACTTCCCGCTTTCCGGTGTCATACTCATGCGCCGTTACATTGGACGCCAGCAGCAGGACTGGCACGCAGGCGGCCGCGATCAAGGCTTTCTTTGAAATAGACATAAGTCTCTCCTTCTCTCGTCTCTTTCCGTTTATCGATATATTACGACATGTGTCGTGTCAACAGAGAGAGGTGGAAAAGTTTGACCTAGACCGTTTCAGCAAAGCGGTAGGGTTTCCCGCTATGGGCCAGAACGATTTCATCTTCAGCCATCACGATCTTACCATCGAGGATCGTGTGGGTCGGCCATCCTGTCACTTCACGCCCATGATAGGGCGTCCAGCCTGAGCGATTGGCTTGATCTTCATCACGGATCACGCGTTTGGCCTTCAGGTCTACAATCGTAATATCCGCATCATAGCCGACGGCGAGACGCCCTTTACCGACCAGACCCCAGACGCGCTGTACGCCATGGCTGGTCATATCGACAAAGCGTTCCAAGCTCAGCGCGCCTTTGCTGACCCAATCTAGCATCAGTGGGACCAGCGTCTGCACACCCGGCATACCGGACGGGCTAGCCGGATAAGGCATGGCTTTTTCTTCGAGCGTGTGCGGTGCATGATCAGTCCCGATCACATCAAACACGCCCTGGCGCACGCCTTCCCACAGGCCTTGCGCGTTTTCATAGTCCCGGATGGGCGGGTTTTGCTGCACCCGGCCTTGCAACGTCTCATAGGCCTCTGGGCCATAGATCGACAGATGGTTGGGCAAGATCTCACAGGTCACGAGGTCCTTATTCGCGGCCAAAATCGGCACTTCTTCGGCTGTGGAGATATGCAGGACGTGGATGCGCTTATTCGCCTCCCGCGCCATGCGGATCAGGCGGTTCGTCGAAATGATCGCGCTTTCCTTGTCCCGCACATCGGTGTGGGATGTCCAATCCCCTTCGCGGGCGAGATGACGACGCTCTGCCATGCGGTCTTCATCTTCACTGTGGAAGCTCGCGCGGCGATTGATCGACTTGAGAACGCGCCGCAGCCCGTCATCATCAGCGATCAGCAAATCGCCCGTCGACGCGCCCATAAAAACCTTTACCCCGCAACAGCCCGGCAAGCGTTCCAGCTCGTTCAAGTGATCGGCATTGGCGTGCGTCCCGCCGACATAAAAAGCGTGGTGGCAATGCATCCCGTCATGATCTTTTTTGCCCGCCGCACGGTCGAGCTTATCTTGCAGCATGGCCGCCGTTGAGGTCGTTGGGTTGGTGTTGGGCATTTCGAAGACGCCCGTCACACCGCCGAGCACAGCGGCCTTTGACCCCGTTTCCAGATCTTCTTTATGCGTCGGTCCCGGTTCGCGGAAATGGACCTGGCTGTCGATCACACCCGGCAGGACATGCAAGCCCGTCGCGTCCAACACCTCGCCCGCTTGGGCGTCTGACAAATTGCCGATCGCGGCGATGATCCCGTCCTTAACCCCCACATCCGCGCGGATGCGCCCCGATTGGTTCACAACGGTCCCGTTTTTAATCAAAAGGTCAAAAGTCTGGCGAGGCGATAGCAAAGTCATGCCCTGTCTTTAGCGCCCCAAACCGACCCTGTCATGGCGTGAGAGTTGCATGGCTGGGGGTATGACGCCCGAAACTTTAGAAACAGAATGGCTTTCACTGGAAAGCTGGTTGCGCGATTGCTTGGCGCCGATCGCGCTGGGCTTATTATTTATCCTCTTGCTTGTTTTCGCCATGGGGATGCGCGGGACACTCTTGGACGTGCTGGCTGGATCATTGGGTATGGCGGCTATGTTTCTGTGCGGCTTGCAAGCGATTGACCGGATGACGGCGCAGATGCTGCACCGTGACCTCCTACGCCGATCTCCATATCTTTACCGGGCGAGACTAGCCGCGGTGGCCCAAGAACCCACCCGGGCCCGCGACATTTTCCGCCTGATCGCCTGGATTGACGAAGATTTGCAGGCCTAAAACCCCGCTGGTCCGTAATCAGGACCATGACACCCGAAGGCCTGGCCCACCGCTTTCTATCGCTACGCTGCTGGTTGCAACGCAGCGTTTTGCCTGGCGCGCTGGCTGTTCTCGCCTTTCTGTGGCTTATCACGCTCGCCGGAGCCACACCCCGGACCGTGGATCATGCTGCCGTCTTGATCGGATTTGGCGGGCTATATTTCATGCTCTTTCGCGGTGGTCACATCATGATGATCCGCAGCCTGCACGGCGAGATGATGAAGAAGCACCCAGACGCCTATCGAGAGAAACTGGCCGCGATCCCGGAAGATACACTCAAGCGCCGCAATGTCGGGTTTACACTCGCCCGGGTGAAGCGTGATATCTTAATGGAAGCCCGCGAAAAGCCAGACTTGGGGCTTTAAGGCCTGTCTTTGCAGACAAACACAGGCATAATGCCCCGCCCGCTTGCAAGCACGCGCCACCAGCGTTAGGGGCCATTCTATGTTGCAGGTCATTCGAATTAGCGGCCCGATACGCGCGTAAATCCTCGCGACGTGTCGGGATTCCTTTTCGCCGCTACTTCCCCTTAAGACCTATCACACAAAGACATCACCATGACTGACCAACCGACTCGCGATTATCGCGACACGCTCTTCCTGCCGAAGACGGACTTTCCCATGCGCGCGGGCCTGCCCAAGGCCGAGCCGAAATGGCTCGACTACTGGAACGAACTGGGCCTTTACCAGCGCCTACGCGAGCAATCGAAGGGCCGCCCGCAATATTGCCTGCATGACGGCCCGCCCTACGCCAATGGCCACATCCATATGGGTACGGCGCTGAATAAAATTCACAAGGACATGATCAACCGGTCGCAGCAAATGGCCGGGTTTGACGCCAACTACGTCCCCGGCTGGGACTGCCACGGCCTGCCGATCGAATGGAAAGTCGAAGAGGAATTCCGCTCCAAAGGCCGCGCGAAAGAAGACGTTCCCGCGTCAGAATTCCGCGCGCGATGCCGCGACTATGCTCAAACCTGGCTCGACACGCAGCGTGAAGAGTTTATGCGCCTCGGCGTCATTGGGGATTGGTGGAATCCGTATGTGACGATGAAGCCCGAGTCTGAGGCCGATATTTGCGAAGAACTCCTAAAAATCGCCATGAGCGGCCAGCTCTATCGCGGGTCAAAACCGATCATGTGGAGCCCGGTGGA
>CAWUKE010000193.1:0-4078 GCA_963922935.1 uncultured Alphaproteobacteria bacterium
ATCTTCGCCCATAAAGGCAAAATAGCGCGTCACGACATAGCCGCGGTCTTTCAGGTCTTGCACCAGCGTATCTTCGCCAATGAGGTGTGATATCCCTACTGCGGCAAAGCCAACGCCAGAGCCTTGCATGAACCCGTCTAATTGCTCCGCCCACGCAGCATTGCGCGCGCCGAGAACAGCTTCTGCATAGCCGTCCGGGGCGTCCGCCAGCGGGGAAACGAGTTCTTGCTCTAAGGTCGGGATATCTCCAACGGCCCAATGCCGGGCCACGCGGTCCAACATGCGCGGCATATTATCGAACTGCTCCATCGCATCAGTCAGGACCGCGAATTGTGTCTCAGCCGGAAGCTCCGCAACGCTGCGGATTTGATCGGACGGTGTTTCCAGATAGATAATCGCCTTCCCGGCCCCGCGCGCTCGGCTTTTCAGGGCTTCATCCGGCGACCGATCCGGCGACAGGCCTGCCGACAAAGCCGCATTCAATGTCAGATATTCCGTCGCAAGCCAGGGCTGCATCGAATCCAGGCTTTCCAGCGGGATATCGCCATTATTAGCGACAGCTTCCAGCAGCTTAGCCTGATAATTATCCAGATCATCCGTCAGGCGACGGCCATCGCGGCGAAGGCCTAATTCTGACGTTAAACGCTCGGCGCGAACGGCCTCCAGCCCCGTATTGTCCGCCTCAAAAAACACCGTCCCAGCGCGCGCAAAGACATCGCGTTGATCGGTTTTATCCCAGATGACATTTTGGGGCAGCAAGTGGACCGTCCCGAACAGGAAGAGCTCACTATCCTCATCGATCACGCGCCAAAGCGCCGGGGCATCATTGCGGGCGCGGGCCTCTTCGACTTTGGTCTGCGCGCCGGACAGGACCGGGACCTCGCCACAAGCCGAGAGGCCAACCATCGCCCAAAGGGCAAAAACGCGTCCGAACCGCATCGGCCTCGCCTTCAAAAACGGGTTAAAGCAGCACGCCCCAATCGTCATAGGCGACGCTGATAAAATCCTCCCAATCGGAGGACACAGACGTGACGGTCGGGGGCGTGTAGCCATCCGGGAATGTGCCTTCCAAGACGTTGCTGATGCGCGTTTCCAGATCCGTGCCGAAATCATCAATCGATTCAACCGGGGGCGGATCAACGATTGTGCTGGCGAAGCCAAAACTCTCTGCCGTGAGGTCGGATCGGTTCACACCGTTAATTGTCAGCGTATTGCCAGACGAAAGGGTCAAAACAACATTGGCCCCACTATCGCTCATCGCGCCCAAGACCGCGTCAAAATCGTCAAAGCCGCTTAAGCCCGACAGATCGATCGTGTCTTCACCGACTGTGAAATCCGTGATGATGTCCGCGCCACTATTTGCGCTGGAAATGACAAAAACATCGGCGCCTAGACCCCCTGTCAGCGTATCATTACCGGCACCACCATCCAGTCGGTTGGCTGCGGCATTCCCTGTCAGAATATCATTCCCTGAACCGCCAATCGCGTTTTCAATCACTGTGCCCAGCGCGATCGAAATGTTGTTTTCTAGGGCGTCAGTGGGGTTCGACGTGTTGGTGTTATCGCCGATGGAAGAGAACGTCCCCGCGACCAAGCTAATGGTTTGATTGGCGGAATAGCCGGAGAAATCGAGCGTATCTTCCCCGCCCGCATCATAGATGGCGAGAGACGGCGGGCGAATACCTTGGTCGAAAAAGGCGGTTTCGAAATCAAGAAGGCCTGTCTCTGTCGAATTGAAGCCATAGACCGTATCGGTAGAGCGCGTGTCCGTATTCGCGCCGTAAAGATCCTGGATCGCGTAAATATCCGCCATTTGCAGACCCAGCACCAAGCGCGGCGTGCCCGTGCCTGCTTCGCCTTGATCGAAATAGCTCATGACGGTGTAGTTCCACGCGTCCTGATTAAAGACATTATAGTCCCTCCCGCCAAAGGAGGAGATGCCATTATAAGGTCCGGCGTGACCGAGACCCAGCGCATGGCCGACTTCGTGGATATAGGTCTGGAAGCGGTAGGAGTTGAAATCGTAGTTTGCGGTGCCGTCGGAATTCAGATCCCAGTTTTCAGAGACTGTGATTGTTGACGAAATAATCGTCCCGTTGGTGGTTCGGGTCGAGGCGAAAGCCTGTTGTTCATCCCCGGCGCCATTATCTTCATTAAACGTAATGTCTGCGGTAGGGCCCGTTGATTCAACAAAGGTGAGCCCAGAGGCTTCGGCCCATAATTCCATCGCCGCAATTGCTAGGGCCTTTGCCCCATCGGCGAGCGCAGAAATATCGTAGCTAATTGTCGTTTGTGCCCAGCTTTCCGGATTATCGAATTGGTCTGTTAGGAAGAAGGCCTGCTCTTCAATCGTAAAGTCGGGACGTTCGTCAGAGCGTTCTGCATAGACGGTATAATCGCCCGTTGTGGTGGTCCAACCAGACGCGCCCAGATAAAATGTTCCGCTTTCCGTTGCGGTGAAGAAGATCATACTGTTGCGGTTTTCGCCCGCACCGTCCCCGTCAATATCGACATCATCATTCGAGGTGATCAGCGTGCCGCTGCTGTCATAAAGATTGAGCAGCGGGTCTTCATGCGGATTGTCGCCAGAGCGCAGCATGAAGAAGACATATTCCTGGCCCGCTTCCAACTCGATAGCGAACCAGTCTTCATCGGTCGCACTCTCTCGCGTGCCAGACGCGCGGCCGCCAACAGTGAGTGTCCCCGTCGTGGACGTATCATTCGGCAGGTCGGTCGTCCCTTCATTGGCCAAGGGCTGCGTGGCTTTGGCGTAGGTCGTGGCTACATCTGTGTAGGCCTCTGTCACCGCTTCAGTCGACAAGCTTGTTAGCTCCGCCACAGCACTGATGAGCCCATCAAATGTGAGGCTCACCATGCCGGAGTCCATCATGGACTGCAGGTCTTCAGTCATCTGCAGGATAGCCGCTTTGACGGTCATCGCATCACCGTGCCCGTGACCACAGGCGCAACAGCCGGTGTCTGCGCTGTAAGTATGGCCGTCATTGATCAGCGCATTCACTGCCGTCTGTGCGAACATCGCGGCCAGAGAGCCTTCAAACACACCAATCTGACCGGGATCGATCACGGCCAGATCCAACGGCAGGCGCGTATTCAGATCAAAGCCCAAGTCAAATGTGAACGGTTGAAACCCCTCCGTGATCTCATCGGGCTCTACACTCACGAGAGCTTTGTCGAGAATACCGACACTTCGACCCCCAAAAAGCGGGGCGAAAGCGTTTGAGACATAGGGATTAAACATAGAGGCCCTTTAATTTTGCGCGCAGCGTAACCACTGTCTTCTTGCCTGTTCACCAAAATATTGCACAAATTATGAAAACCTGACAGTGGATTTCACAATTCTCGTCGTTCTTCTGGTCCCAAGGCTAATAAGGTGTTTGCAGACTTTATCCTTAGGAACCAATCACGATTACAGGTCGGACACCCTATCTTCCCCAAGGCTAGGCTGGATATAAAGGCCTATCTGCTTCCAGCTCTGGGATTTTTCATGGGAATTGCGGCCTGTTCCGAATCTGCAACCCCTTTATTGGATGCTCCACACAGTGACGCTTTACAGCCCCTTGCCTCCACGTCTTTATGTGCAGACAGCTATCTTCTCGCTATCGCCCCAGACAGGGTCAGCGCCTTGTCGTGGCAGGCCGGGTCTGATCTTTCGACGGCGTCCGGCCCAGCCCTCGAGACACCCCGTCTTCAAGACAGTCGAGAGGCCCTGTTCGGCGTGGACTATGCGGTCATTTCAGGCCCCGGCAGCGCCAATCCCGGCGCGCTGGACCTAATGTGGGGCGAAGACTTCGATACCGTTGAGCAGAATTTAGAGGCCCTACAAACCCTCACTCAGGCCGACATCACGGCGCTTGAAAGCGCGCTGAAAGCCACAGAAAACTTACCACCGCCTCCCGTCAAACCGCGCATCCTCTACCTCACCCGCTCTGGAGGGTCTGCCGGTGCCGGAACATTTGTCGATGCGGTGATCCAGCGCGCGGGCGGAGTGAATGCGGCCCGTGCCCCCGGCTGGCATACGCCGAGTGTAGAAGCGATCATAACGACACAGGCCGACATC
>CAWUKE010000194.1:0-3953 GCA_963922935.1 uncultured Alphaproteobacteria bacterium
TTATCTCATTTTCTTCGGCGGATCCGTTTAATTGGCCCTGCATGACCCGCTTTCTCTTGACCCGCTGGATCAGCCGCTCTCGCAGCTGATTGATTTTGCACGCGCGGCAGGCGCGACCGCTGCGGACGCTGTCGGGATTTATGGGCGGTCGTCGTCGATTACAGTTCGCGGTGGCGAACTGGAAGATATCGAAAATGCGGAAGGGTTTGATATTGGCCTTCGTGTGCTGGTCGGGCAACGCCAAGCCAGTGTCAGTAGTTCTGATCTTTCGCCAGATACGCTCAAGCGCCTGGCCGAACGCGCGGTGGCTATGGCCAAACTCTCCCCCGAAGATCCCTATGCGGGTCTCGCACCCAAAGACCGCTTGTCTGAGAGGCATGATGCGGACGGTCTCGAACTGTTCGATCCAACCGAAATCGATCCCTCTCACCTTAAGGAAAGAGCCCTAGCGGTTGAAGCCGCAACCCTATCCGTTCCGGGTGTGCGCCAAGCTGAAGGGGCGTCTGCTTCTTATCAATGGTCTGCCGTGCGGTTGCGCACGAGCGACGGCTTTGATGGGGGACACCGCGGCTCGCGGCACGGCCTGTCTGTCTCTGCCGTGGCAGAACGCGACGGCGCCATGGAGCGTGATTACGATTACCATTCCTTGCGCTGGTTCGATGACATACGCAGCCCCGAAGCCGTCGGGCGCAAAGCCGGCGAACGCGCCGTCGCCCGCTTGGGCAGTCAGCCCATGGAGAGCGGGGCCATGCCCATCATTTTCGATGCGCGCATTTCGGCCGCCCTTCCCGGGGCTTTGATCGGAGCGATCACAGGCAGTTCGATCGCGCGCGGTGTCAGCTTCTTGAAGGACAGTCTTGGCGACACATTATTCCCCAAAGCGATTTCAATTACGGATGAGCCTCTTCGCGTTCGCGGCCTTGCCTCCCGACCTTTTGATGGGGAAGGCGTGTCTGTGGATCGCTATCCGATCATCGATGACGGAGTTTTAAAAGGCTGGCTCTTAAACAGCGCGGCGGGCCGGCAGTTGGGGTTGCCAACGACGGGTCACGCGGCGCGCGGGCTGTCAGGAGGACCCGGCATTTCGCCATCGAACGTCATTGTCAGGGCCGGATCAAAGGACAAAAATAGCCTGATCAAAGAGGCTGGCCATGGCTTGCTCGTCAGAGAAATGTTTGGCCCGTCCCTGAACCCGACGACAGGCGATTATTCGGTCGGGGTCTCTGGGACAGCGATACGCAACGGAGAGCTGGCCGAACCCGTCAGTGAAGTCACGATTGCCGGTAATTTGCGAGATATCTTCGCATCCATGATTGCGGGCTCTGACGTAGATTGGGACAGAGAAATCGCTTCACCGAGCCTGTTAGTCGAAGGGCTCACGCTTGCCGGACGCTAATCCCCATAGTCTGTCCGATGATCTGACCTTATTGCAAAAGGCGGTGCGCCAAGCGGGCGAAATTTGCTTGGACTTTTTTGAGCGGAATGCCGCCAAGGTCTGGGACAAAGACAATAACTCACCCGTCACGGATGCCGATATTGCTGTAAATGATTTCCTCGCACGTGAGCTTCTGACCGCGCGGCCCGACTATGGCTGGCTATCCGAAGAAACAGCGGATGATCAAAGCCGTCGCTCCAAAAAGCGCTCTTTTGTCGTTGATCCGATTGACGGAACCCGCGCCTTTATCGAACGCAAACCCGGCTTCGCCGTGTCTGTGGCCATCATCGAAAAGGGCAAGGTCATTGCCGGCTGTGTTTTTAATCCGCTCAAGGATGAGTTTTACAGCGCCAGTCTGGGAAATGGGGCGACGCTTAATGGTCAACCACTTCGGGTTGATGATTGCATGGCCATGGGGAATTGCGTGATGGTTGGCTATCCGCGGAAGTTCAAACGTCTCGGCTTTCCGGATATGCGATATAAGATCACCAATTCCATGGCCTACCGCATGGCGCTGGTCGCCTCCGGCCAGGCGGACGCCACCGTCTCTTTCACACCGAAATCGGACTGGGATGTGGCGGCCGCCGCCTTGATCGCGACAGAAGCCGGCGCGGTTGTCACAAACCTTCGCGGCGAAACGCCCCGTTTTGATGGTCCGACAACCAGCGGTTTTGGCGTCATTTGCGCTAGCCCGGCCTTGCACGCACTGTTATTAGAGCAGGTGAAACCCGTGGTCGAGCCGCTCGCCAGCGGCAAAGCCACACCGAAAGACTTCCGCTATCTGGGGACCACCATGAGCGATAGAGATAATGCACCCGTCCAACTCCTCCACCTTGTTATTGGCGGAGAACTTGTCGATCCTAACAAGACCGAATTTAAAGATCTGAAGCAGGTCGATTTTGTTGGCGCTTATGCCAACTTCGCCGATGCGCACGATGCGTGGAAAAGCGCCGCGCAACGCACGGTCGACAATGCCCATGCGCGCTACTTCATCCTGCACGCGCATGAGCTGATCGACCCGGATCAAGACGGCATCATTGGCTGATCCGGCCCCAAACGCCAACACAGACCCCATTCAGACTGCGCCAGGTTCAGATCAGGCGCAGCTTTCACGGCTCTGGCGCGACTATCTTTTACCCCAAAAAGGGCGCCTGATTTTGGCGGCGGCCTATATGCTCGTCTATGCGGCCGCGACGGCCGCTTATCTTTACGTCATTCAGATCGTCATTGACGGGGCAACGGCGGGCACAAATGTCGAAGACTATGCCAAGCTCGTCCTACCCGTCGCAATCGGTGTGCCGCTGATCAGCGCAACAACGAATTACCTGCAACGCCTGACAACGAATGCTGTCGCGCTGAATGCCGTCGCCAAGATGCAGACAGACATGTTCGATGCCGTGCTAAACGCCGATTTAGCGACCGCGACGCAAGACCCGTCAGGCAGCCTTATTTCGCGCTTTGTCTCGGACGTTGCGGTCGTATCTGGCGCGCTGATCCGCATTATTGGAAATCTGATCCGTGATGTCCTGACCGTGATTTTCGTCGTGGTCGGAATGCTGCTCCAGAGCTGGCAACTGAGCCTCGCCATGCTGGTCTTTATCCTCGCCCTCGCCCCACTGATCGCTTTGTCCCAGAAAATGCGCGGATCAGCCAGCGATGCGCAAGCCCATATTGGGCGGATCACGAGCGAACTGAAGGAGAGTTTTGATGGCGCGCGTCTGATACGGGCTTACCAGCTAGAAGACCATGAGCGTGCTCGTTTAGGCGAAAGTTTTGCCACCCGTATTCGCTTATTTCTCAAACTCGTCAGTCAACAAGCCCGCGTTGATCCCATCCTCGAAGTGCTGGGCGGGATTGCCATTGCCGGCGTGATGATCGTGGGCATTTGGCTCTTGCAGGACGGCGCAGTAACGGGCGGGCAAATTGCGGGCGTTCTCGGCGGCGTCTTGATCCTGGCCCCTCGTCTTCGGGCGCTGGGCACAATGAATAATGTCGTACAAGAAATGCAGGCCAGCCTATCGCGGATTTTCTCAATAGCGGACTGGCAGAGCAGCGTGACTGACAAAGCGAAAGCGCTCTCCCTTTCCCAGGTCAAAGGCGCTCTCAATTTCGAAAATGTTGTCGTCACCTATCCCGACGGCACACAGGCCCTAAACGATATCTCGCTTTCCATTGCGGCGGGCGAACGCATCGCACTTGTCGGTCCTAGCGGGGGCGGGAAAACAACATTACTTAATCTCGTGCCGCGTCTGATGGATCCCACATCGGGCACGGTCCGTTTGGACGGCCATAACCTCCGCGATCTATCAGTTGCGACCCTCAGAAAAAATATCGCGCTTGTGAGTCAATCTGTAACCCTCTTTCGCGGCAGCGTGGCCGAGAATATTCGCCTCGGCCGTCCATCCGCCAGTCTTGAGGACATTATGCAGGCGGCAAAGGATGCCGATGCCCATAGCTTTATTGTGGGTCTGCCAGAGGGGTATGACACGATCTTAGGCGAAGATGGCGACACACTTTC
>CAWUKE010000195.1:0-3909 GCA_963922935.1 uncultured Alphaproteobacteria bacterium
GCCTCAAAAATCAGATCGGGATCCGGCGTCGCGTCGACAACATCGCCAAACAGGCTGACTTGACTGCTCTCCCGTTCCTGAGCCGCAAAGACACCAATTTTCTGCAACAGCTCTGCCGACGCCAAAGCAGTCGACCGTGTAATGCCGAGATTATCAAACGCGCCAGACCGGGCCAGATTTTCCAAGGCGCGCTTATTGACGATCCGCATATCGACGCGCTTTGCGAAATCATAAATATCCTTGAAGGGACCGCCGTCTTGGCGAACGGACACGACATGGCGCATCGCTTCCACACCTACATTTTTGAGCGCCCCTAAAGCATAAAGAACTTTTCCATCCGCCACATCAAAGTCGGCCATCGAGCGGTTCACACACGGCGGCAGAACGTCAACATCGATACGGCCGGCTTCTTGATAGAATAAAGCGAGCTTGTCGGCATTCGCGATATCAAGGCTCATCACCGCCGCGATGAAATGGGCGGGATAGACAGCTTTGAGATAGGCCGTCTGAAAGCTGATCAAAGCGTAGGCAGCCGCGTGAGACTTGTTGAACCCATAGCCCGCGAACACATTCACAAGTTCGAAAATATCCGCTGCTTGCTTTGGATCGACACCCCGTTCGACCGCGCCATCAATGAACTTATCCTTTTGCCGATCCATCTCGGCTTGGTCTTTTTTACCCATCGCCCGGCGCAGCAAATCCGCATCGCCCAAGCTGAATCCTGACAGGATTTTCGCGATCTCCATCACCTGCTCTTGATAGATGATGATCCCGTAGGTCTCTTTCAGAAGGTCCTCGAGTGCAGGGTGCGGATAGGTGATATCCTGACGACCAAATTTCCGTTCGATAAAGTCCGGAATGTTCGCCATCGGCCCTGGACGATAGAGCGAAATGATCGCGGTCAGTTCCTCAATGCTATCGGGCGCCAGCTTACGCAGGGCGTCGCGCATGCCAGAACTTTCCAACTGGAACACACCCGCTGTCAGCCCTTCCGCGAGGGGCGGATAGGCCTCGGGTGCATTGGTCGGGACTGTATCAATATCCAAATCGATACCGTCTTTGCGCAGGAGCGCCAGACAGCGATCAATGACCGTCAGAGTTTTCAGTCCCAAGAAATCAAACTTTACGAGCCCAGCTTTCTCGGCCCATTTCATCGTAAATTGTGTAGCGGGTAGGTCTGAACGCGGATCGCGGTAAAGTGGCACCAGCTCGGTCAGCGGGCGATCACCAATGACCACGCCCGCCGCATGCGTGGAGGCATTACGGTATAATCCTTCGAGCGAGAGCGCTGTATCGAGTAATTTCTTGACGGTCGGATCAGACCGGCGCGCCTCTTTTAGTGGCGGTTCCATATTGATCGCTTGCTGCAAAGTCACAGGGTTTGCCGGATTATTAGGCACCAGTTTCGCCAGACGATCCACCTGTCCCAGAGGCATTTGTAAAACGCGCCCGACATCCCGCACGACCGCACGAGCCTGTAAGGTCCCAAAAGTAATAATCTGCGCGACCTGGCCGTCACCGTAACGATCCCGCACATAGTTGATAACTTCGCCCCGTCTTTCCTGACAAAAGTCGATGTCGAAGTCGGGCATGGACACGCGTTCGGGATTGAGAAACCGCTCAAACAGCAAGCCATATCGTAGCGGATCCAGGCCCGTAATTGTGAGCGCCCAAGCGACCACGGACCCCGCGCCAGAACCGCGCCCCGGACCGACAGGGATATTTTGTCGGTTTGCCCATTGGATGAAGTCCGCCACGATCAGGAAGTATCCCGGGAACCCCATTTGGTTGATGATACCTAATTCATAATCAAGACGCTCAAAATATTCGTCTCGAGACGCGGCTAATTCAATTGTTTCAAGGCGCGCCTCCAGTCCAGCACGCGCCATCTCGGCCAGTTGATCTTCCTCTGATGCGCTGCCATCTCCAAAGCGCGGCAGGATGGGTTTGCGCTTAGGCGCCCGGAATGCACAGCGCTGTGCGATTTCCAGCGTATTTTCAATCGCTTCGGGTAAATCGTGAAATAATTCAATCATCTGCTCAGATGATTTCAAGTAGTGCTTGGCCGTTAGGCGACGGCGATCCGTCTCTAAGACATAGGTGCTTTCGCTCATCGCCAGCAAAGCATCATGCGCGCCATGCATATCCGGCTCGAGGAAGTAAGGCTCATTAGACGCGACAAGCGGCAAACCCCACTCATACGCCATATTGAGCAGAACAGGTTCGGCTTGCGCCTCTTCTTTAGTGCCGTGGCGTTGAAGTTCAACATAAAGCCTGCCCGGAAAGAGCGAGACGAGCTGGGTCAACCATCGAAGGGCTTCTTCTTTCCGACCTTTGACAATGAGCTGATTTAACGCGCCGTCAGGACCGCCGGTCAGGGCAATCACGCCGTCTGTGCGGCCTTGCAGCGCACTGACTTTGACATGCGGAAGCTCGGACCCTTCGACATCGAGAAAGGCGCTAGAGCTGAGCGCCATAAGATTGGCGTAGCCGGTTTCGTTTTGCGCCAAGAGAACCAGCGTACCGTCTGGATCCCGTCGCAGCTGCCCCGGCTGCAACTCGCCTTCAAGATCCATAGACAAGGTCACGCCGATAATAGGCTGCACCCCTTCAGCTGCCATAGCCTCACTGAATTCGAGCGCGCCGCACAGATTATTCGTATCCGTCAGCGCAATGGCGGGCTGGCCGAATTTGGCCACAGCCGCTGCCGTCGGTTTTAGTTTTAGCGCCCCTTCAAGCATGGAATAGGGCGAACGCATACGCAGGTGGACGAAATCGCGGACATCACGGCTCATCGTTGCGCTTTACCCTCCTAAGACCATCATCCAGACTGACATCATCGAGACGAATGCTACCAAAACAATAGCGGAACCCAGGTCATGTGCGAATTGGCTTGTGAGTAGTCTTTGCATGGTTATCCCCTCTATAATTCACAAGTTGCTGTTTTGTTCCACCCTTCTGTTCCCTCTATGTTCTACTGTCAAGTAAATAGGAATGAAGTCCTTTATGGTTAACGGACCGCTTGTGGATATTAACCACACTGCCTCCAACTAAAATGGGCCTTGCAAAGATCCACGGACGTCGTCACGCGACATTTATGTCAGCGTTTAAACCCCGCACGGCGACGGCCGTCATTGTCGCCAATATGATTGGGACGGGTGTTTTTACATCGCTCGGGTTCCAGCTGGTCGATCTATCCTCTGGCTTTGTCATACTTATGCTTTGGGCGATTGGTGGTGTGGCCGCTCTCTGTGGGGCCCTATGCTATGCAGAATTGGGGACACGACTACCCCGCTCTGGTGGCGAATATGTCTTTCTTGGCGAAGCCTATCATCCCGCCGCGGGTTTTATTTCCGGCTGGATCAGCGCCACGATTGGCTTTGCCGCGCCGATTGCCGCCGTCGCGATTGCGTTTTCAGCCTATACAAGCGCCGTCCTGCCGGCGGGATTATCAGACCGCGCCCAGACCTTTATCGCTTTGGCTTTGGTTCTCGGTATGGCCGTGTTGCATGCCCGATCCCGCCGCGTATCCGGGGGCACACAAACAACGTTCACAGCGATCAAAGTCGTCCTGATAATCGCTTTCATCATCGCAGGCCTGACGCTTGTTGAAACGCCGCAGCCTGTTTCCTTTATACCGCAGAGTGGTGATACGGCCGCCCTCCTCTCTCCCGCCTTTGCGGTCAGCCTGATCTATGTCTCTTATGCTTATACGGGCTGGAACGCGGCGACTTATATTAGCGGCGAATTAGAGGCCCCACAGAAAAGCCTGCCAGGGGTTCTGGTTTTGGGCACGCTTACCGTCGCCGTTCTTTATATCCTGCTTCACGTTGTCTTTCTTCGCGCGGCCCCGATGGCCGATATGCGCGGCGAAGTCGAAATCGGTTATATCGCCGCGCGAGGCATTTT
>CAWUKE010000196.1:0-3873 GCA_963922935.1 uncultured Alphaproteobacteria bacterium
AAAGCCGAAGGTAAAACACAAGAAAAGATTGGCGAGTTGACAGACGATGTCTCTATGCAGGCCAAGGGTAAGGCCAAGCAGCTAGAAAGCGAAATGCGCGAAGCCGCCGGCGACCTGAAAGAAAAAGTCGACGGCTAATCCGCCGAACGCAGACTTTATGAAAAGGAGGTTCACGCCTCCTTTTTTTATGGAATAATTTAAGTCAAGGATGAACTTAAAAGCATAGGAGTAGGCAAAGAAAAAGGGGCTCGCGCCCCTTGATCAATTGATTGCGATGTAAACGATCTTAGTCGTTCAGCTCATCTTCAACCGCTTGTGCGCCGTCTTGGACCGCTTCGCCTACATATTCGACATCTTGACCGGCCCCTTCAATCGTGTTGCAGGCTGTGATCCCACAGGCAAAGGTAGTGATGACTGTTAGCTTCATAATAGTGTTCATGATTAAATCCTTTTATAATAGAGCGTTAGAGGTGTTGAGGCGCGTCGATTAAGAGGCGGCGCGAACTTCCGAATGACTTTTGAAGACAGTTTGACCATCCGCCTGTTCGATCTTGTAGGCCGGACAGTCCTCTGAGGCGTCACGGGTGATTTCACTGCCGCCTATCTTCAGTGTTCGCTTCTGCGTGTAGACCGCGACAACGTCACCGCGTGCGGTGCCATTGCCCCAATCCCATTCAATCGATTGACCTTCTTTATAGGATGACATGATCCTTTTCCCTGTTCTGGCTTAGACGACCGAACGGCCACGAAGTGCGCGCATCACAAAGCTCAATACGAGTAGGCCGAGGAAGATGAAGAATAAGATCTGAGCAACCCCAGCGGCGGCTCCTGCAATGCCTGAAAAGCCAAGAACACCAGCGATCAGAGCCAGAATGAAAAATGTGATAGCCCAACCGAGCATAATAATCTCCTTTGTAAATGCGCTTTAAATAGCGTGATTATACGTAAGCAATGAGTGGTTGTGCAAAATGGTTCCCAAAAAAATCCTGAAATTAAAATCGAATAATTCGGAACGTCAACGCGGCTGAGGCGTATATTAGACACGGAAAGGAGCGAACCCATGAAGCATTTTGACGTAACGATTTTGACCGTCACTGGGTTGATTCCACCGGGCTGCAACCGTGGCTAAGAGCCCATCGGCGTAGATCAAATCGAAGATATCGAAGACTTCAATCCTTCGCCCCCTGTATTTTCGTAAAGTATTTTATAAAGGAGTTATATCAATGACAGTTCAAGCTTTAGACGTTTCAAAAACCGAATTTAACCGCAACACAGGCATTTCCAAAGAAGACCGCGAGCAGATCGCAAACGCGCTCGGCATTGTTCTGGCCGATACCTATATGCTGTTCATCAAGACGCAGGGTGTCCACTGGAACGTTACCGGTCCGGCCTTCTTTAGTGTCCATGAGATTACAGAGAAGCAGTACACCAATATGTATCAGGCAATTGATGAAATTGCCGAACGCATCCGCGCACTGGGTGTGAAAGCGCCCGCGAGCTACACGAAATATGGCGAACTCTCCGCGATCAAGGACGAAGACGAACCCAAGTCAGTCCGCGACATGCTCTCAATGTTGATTGCCGATCACCAGACGACCGTCGCCAATATGCGCGCCGCTGTTGAGACCTTTGAAGGCAAGAATGACTATGTCACAGCGGATATGATGATTGAGCGCATGGCGTGGCACGAAGAGGCCATCTGGATGCTGTCATCTTTGAATGCAGAGGACTAAGTCCAACATATTTCGCCGTTAGGATAAAACGGCAAAGGAAAGCGGCCTCCGGGCCGCTTTTTTTCTGGGCTGATGCCTACCCGTTATTGGCAAACCAAATCGGGAAGGGGTCGCGCGCAGCAGCGCTCATCATATCGTTCGGATTAAACTCTGTTTCCAGGCACGCATCCAGCCGCGCGCGAATGGTGGCTTCGTCCATTTGATCTTTTAGGCCGATAAAGACGATCTCCTGCCGCCGGTCGCCGTAACCCTTGGTCCAATATTGGCGCAAGACGGCTTCAAACTGTTCTCCGCCCGGCCAGTGTTCGCGCGGGATCGCCGCCCACCAGCGGCCAATGCCTTGGTGGCGGACAAACGCCCCAGCTTGGGAGACTTCGCCCACAAAGTCCGGGCGGGACGACAGCCAGAAGAAGCCTTTAGCGCGGACAACGCCGGCCCATTCTTCATTGAAGAAACGGTGGATTTTTGCGGGATCAAACGGATCACGCGCCCTATAGACAAAGCTCGTAATCCCATATTCTTCTGTCTCAGGGATGTGAGCATCAGGATTGTAAAGTTCCTGCGCCCAGAGTGGATGTTCTTGCGCTTCTTCAAAATCAAAAAGTCCCGTATCCATCACGTCAGTCAGCGCGACTTGGGATTGTTGCGTTTCGATGATTTTCGCCTTGGCGTTCAGGCCACGAATGATGGACCGGACTGTGTCCAATTCAGCGTCAGACACAAGATCGACTTTGTTGAGCAGGATAACGTTTGCAAATTCGATCTGTTCAACCAGCAAATCAACGAGCGTACGTTCGTCGACTTCGCCGAGGCTTTCATCGCCGTCTTTGAGGAAATCTGTCGAGCTATAGTTTTTAATGAGGTTCGCCGCGTCGACGACCGTGACCATTGTGTCGAGCTCGGACACATCAGAGAGGCTGTTGCCCGCCTCATCCCGAAAATCGAATGTCGTCGCGACGGGCAGGGGTTCGGAAATTCCCGTGCTTTCGATCAGTAGATAGTCAAACCGCCCTTCCGAGGCGAGGTCCCGCACCTGTTCGAGCAGGTCTTCACGCAAGGTGCAGCAGATGCAGCCATTGCTCATCTCCACGAGCTTTTCTTCGGTTCGGGAAAGATCAGCGCCGCCTTTTTCAACCAGGGCCGCGTCAATGTTGAGTTCGCTCATATCGTTGACGATCACAGCGACCTTTTTGTCTTCGCGATTGTTCAGGACGTGGTTGAGGAGCGTGGTTTTCCCCGCGCCGAGAAAGCCAGACAGCACCGTCACGGGCAGCTTTTTATCGAGGGCTACAGTCATAAGTTTGCTCTTGAAAAAAGTTATTGAGTAACATTTAGAGCGGCGACTAGGGGCGTTCAAGGCCACATATGTTCACAATAGCGCGCATAAGGGCCGCGTTTCATTTCAGTGCAGCGCCCGGCTGTGATAGGCGTCGCCTATGAAAACGGAACGTTTTGAATTTCCGGGTGCGCTAGGCCATCCTCTGGCGGGCCGGTTGGATGTGCCAGATGATGGCGAAGTCTTGGATTATGTTGTCTTTGCGCACGGCTTTACGATTGGTAAAAATTTCAAACCTCTACAGACGATTGCCAAGGCCCTGGTCGATGAAGGCTACGGGATGTTGCGGTTTGATTTTACGGGGCTCGGCGGCTCAGGTGGTGATTTCTCAGACACGAATTTTTCGACCAATGTGCAGGAAATCGAAAATGCTGCCGCTTATCTGGCGGAACATTATCGTCCGCCCGGAATGCTCGTCGGACATAGTTTTGGCGGCACAGCGGCGTTGAAAGCGGCGTCAGAGCTATCCTCTGTCACGGCGGTGGCCACCATCGGCAGCCCCTGTGCCACCACGCACATCGTGCATAACTTCGCTGATAAACTGGAAGAGATTATCGAACGCGGCGAGGCGGAAGTGATGCTCGGCGGGCGCCCCTTTAAGATCAAAGATCAATTCATCGATGACATTAATAAGCACGACATCGCCGAAGAAGTTGCGGACATGGATAAGGCTCTACTGATCTTCCATTCGCCGCAAGACCGTGTCGTCCATATCGACAATGCGGGACATATTTTTAAGTTTGCCAAACATCCGAAAAGTTTTGTCAGCCTCGACGGGGCGGACCATTTGCTGCTCAAGGAAGA
>CAWUKE010000197.1:0-3836 GCA_963922935.1 uncultured Alphaproteobacteria bacterium
GCGGTGTCTTAAATCCTTCTTGAAGGCTCTGCATTTCTCGCGCAGCGTCATCCCATTGCTCTGCACTACGGATGTCTGTCGGCACGGGCTGCAACTCTTCCGCCTGCATGTAATCCTTATCAAGATCGCCCAAATTGTCGCGGAAATTGGCGAGGTTCTGACCCAAATCCGGTATCTCAACGGTCGAGCAGGCTGGCAGGAAGCAAGCCATGAGCAATAAGGTGAGACTGCGCATGAAACGACTCATAAAGACTACATGACGCAGATTTACGACGGGGTCATGTGAAAGTTCGGGCAAAATCATGAAAAGCTGTGTCCTTTACGGAAACAACGCCCCTTGGGTCATGCCCAGCGTTTCATCCCAACCTTGCGTCAGATTATAGTTCTGCACCGCTTGCCCGCTAGACCCCTTCGCCAAATTATCGATGACAGAGACGATGATCGCCCGACCAGGCGCGCGGTCCGCAAAGACGCCGATGCGGGCCTGATTACTGCCCCGAACGTGGCGCGTTTGCGGCACCTCACCGGGGGCCATGACGTGCACAAACGGATCATTTGCGTAGCGTTCTTGATAGGTTTTTCGGACGGTGTCAGCTGTCTGTCCGGGCTGCAGCCCAGCATAACAGGTGGCGATCATGCCCCGGTTCATCGGTAAGAGATGCGGGGTAAAGCTGATAGTTTGCGTATAGCCGCGCAGCCCTAATTCTTGTTCAATTTCAGGGGCATGGCGATGCGTTCCTAAAGCATATGGATGCGCGCCATCTTCCAGCTCAGAGAAAGCCAAGGCCAGGCTTGCTTTGCGTCCCGCGCCTGTCACGCCAGATTTTGCATCAATAATAAACGGCGTGTCATTGAACAGGCCGGCTTCCAGGCCCGGCAAAAGCGCAAGGAGCGAACAGGTTGGATAACATCCCGGACAAGCCACGAGCCTTGCGCCTGGCAGGTCAGTCCGTGCGAACTCTGTCAGGCCATAGACACGACCGTCGAGCAGGTCAGGCGCACTATGCGTCGCCCCATAGACCGATGCAAACAAGGCAGGATCCTTAAAGCGAAAATCTGCAGAAACATCGATAACGGTTTCAACCTTTTCCAACGCTTCCGCTATTGCCGCCTGCCCCGTTGAATGCGGCAAGCATGAAAACACAACATCAATATCCGACAGATCGATCTCATCGATTCGCTTGGTTTCTGGTAAATCGATCCCGGCGAATTGTGGGTAGACGGAGGCATAAGGCTCACCTGCACGACTATGGGCCGAGAGCGCGGCAATCTCGATCTTTGGGTGGGCCAGCAGGAAACGAACGGCTTCCGCGCCCGTATATCCACTGCTTCCGAAAATGGCGGCGCGTTTCATATCGCTCTCCCCTGCCCAAACAAAAGACCTAAAAGAAAAAAGGCGCCTCGGTGTCCCGAAGCGCCTGAAGACATAGTCGTAAAAGACTGTGAGGGGCTTAACGCTTCGAGAACTGGAAGCTCTTACGCGCTTTGGCGCGACCGTATTTCTTCCGTTCCACAACGCGGCTATCACGCGTGATGAAGCCAGCAGCTTTCAACGGCTTACGCAGCGCAGGCTCATAATATGTCAGCGCTTTGGTGATGCCGTGACGTACAGCACCCGCCTGACCAGAGAGACCGCCACCTTTAACGGTGGCAACAACGTCATAGGCATCGACGCGGTCAGCCACTTGGAACGCCTGGGCGATCACGAGGCGCAGCACAGGGCGTGCAAAGTAAACTTCCTGGTCGCGACCGTTGACGGTGATCTTGCCAGAACCTGGCTTAATCCAAACACGGGCGATGGAGTTTTTCCGCTTACCTGTCGCATATGACCGACCATGTTCGTCGATCTTTGGCTCTGGCAGCGGCGCGTCAGCGACAGCAGCGTCCGCGCCTTGGCTATCAATAGCGGATTTCAGGTCCTCAAGGGACGTGGCGATGGTTTCCTGTTCGGCCATGGGTCTACTGCACCTTCACGTTCTTGGAGTTCATGGACTTGAAGTCGATCACTTCAGGGTTTTGCGCACTGTGTGGATGCTCAGCTCCGGCATAGACACGCAGGTTAGAGAGCTGCTTACGCGCCAGTGGGCTTTCTTTTGGCAGCATACGCTGAACAGCTTTACGCATCACGCGGTCTGGGAAGCGACCGTCGAGGATTTTCGCTGGTGTCGTTTCTTTCAAACCGCCCGGGTGACCGGTGTGACGGTAATAGATCTTATCCGTGCGCTTATTGCCGGTGAATTTCACCTTGTCGGCATTGATGATCACGACATTGTCGCCGCAATCGATATGGGGGGTAAAATCTGGACGGTGCTTGCCGCGAAGACGCAGGGCCACGAAGCTCGCCAGACGGCCCACAACGGCGTCTTCGGCGTCAACGACGATCCACTTCTTCTCGACCTCAGCCGTTTTCAGGAACTTGGTCTGTTTCATGTTACTCTCACGGTTTAAAGCAAGAAGGCCCGCTTGCGCGAGCCCTTTGCATCAAAGGTTGCGGGGCAATACCGACGCGCCTAATCAGCGTCAAGACTTAGAGACAGGGCATAGCACCGAAAAACAATGCAAAAACAGTGCTTTAAAAAAACGGTATATTATTACCGTACAATACGTGCCCGATAGACCAACCACACCATAGCCACAAAGAGATAGACGGCGCTCGCTTGATGTTTAAGCGCGAGGCTGAGCGGTGCGGCAGACAATAATGTCCAAATCCCGAGAATTGTTTGCCAAATCAGAAAACCCCCAACAATGAGGATAGGCAGGCGAAGAGTCTTTTCCTTCCACATCCGCCAGACGAGGACAATGAAGAGCGCTAAAATCACATAGGCCAATGTCCTATGATTAAACTGGATCGCTGCTGGATTCTCGAAGAGGTTCCGAATGGCTGGATCTTGGATAAAATAACCGGCGGGGACAAAGTCTCCGTCCATGAGGGGCCACGTATTGTAAGTCTTGCCGCTTTGCGTTCCCGCAACAAAAGCGCCGAGGACGATCTGAACAAAAGTGGCTCCGAGCAACGTTGGAGCTAGAATACCGCCGCCTGTAATGCGGTCTCCTTTCCGGCGGGCATCCAAGAACAACCAGATCAAAAGCCCGAGAATGATAAAGGCCATGCCCAGATGCGTGGCCAGGCGGTACTGACTCACCGCGATCATCCCCTCTTGCAGGCCCGAATAGACCATCCACCAACCAATCGCGCCTTGCAGACCAATCAAAAAGAGAATGGCCGTGTAGGTGAAGGCTCTGCCCTTGGGCAATTGTCGGCGGAATGCGAGGATCAGGAACGGGATGGCGTAAACCAGTCCGATCACGCGACCGAGCTGCCGGTGCGCCCACTCCCAGAAATAGATATAGCGAAAGCCTGCCATATCCATGTCGGGATGTTCGGCTTCGAACTCTGGAATTTGCTTATACTTCTCAAACTCTGAGATCCATTGCGCCTCAGATAAGGGTGGCAAAGCGCCCCGGATCGGCGCCCATTCCGTAATCGAAAGACCACTATTGGTCAGGCGCGTTGCGCCACCCACCACAATCATCGTCATGACAAGGACGACCATGACGAACAGCCAAAATGGAACCCAACGCGGCATACGGTCGAAGGCTAAAGAAGACATGTCGGGGATATAGGTCTTTCGGCACAGAGTCGCGCTGCGACATGTGGGCCGAGGCAGAACAGCTCATGTGCAGCTTGTCTTAACGCGAATGGTCGGAGTAGCAGGATTCGAACCTGCGACCCCACGCCCCCCAGGCGTGTGCGCTACCGGACTGCGCCATACTCCGCCATTCGTGAGCGCGGGCTATAAGCGCGGGAATGATTTGGGGCAAGCCTCAGATGCGGC
>CAWUKE010000198.1:0-3829 GCA_963922935.1 uncultured Alphaproteobacteria bacterium
AGCCCAAGCCGACAATCAGCAGCGCCACATAGCAAATAATCGCCGAGGCGCGGTGCAGGATCGAACTCATCATCGCGCCGTGCCAGCGCCACACTTGCAAGTGGGGCGACATAGGTCGCGGATCGGTCCATTCGGATGACATCGTGCTGAAACTCCCTCAGGCGCGCTGGCCTAATATCCAGCGTTTACAACGGAACAGCCTCTATGCGCCATTCAGAAAAGGGTCAACGTCGCAGCCTATGCTATGTTTGCAGGTGAGAATGATTTGCGTAAAAAGAGGCTTGTTGCGTTTGCGCCCTTCCCCATTTCGTCCACCCGCGCTAACCCGCTGTGATGAGTAATACGGCCTTTACCCCTCTGACCCTGCCCAACGGCGCCGTCCTTCCTAATCGTCTCGCCAAAGCCGCGATGGAAGAGAATATGGCGGATCAGGCCTCAGGCCTGGGACAAGTGCCGGGCGATCGGCTCGTTAATCTGTACCAGCGCTGGGCCAATGGCGGCGTTGGGATGATCATCACCGGGAATGTGATGGTCGACCCTACAGCCATGACCGGACCCGGGGGCGTCGTCCTGCAACAAGGCACATTGGACAACCCAGACGTCCGCAATCGATTTGAACGTTGGGCCGAGGCCGGGAAAGGTGGCGGCGCGCATCTAGTGATGCAGATCAGCCATCCGGGACGGCAAGTCTATGCCGCGCAAGGCACGCAGCCCGTCAGCGCCTCGGCCACCCGGCTCGATATGGGCAGCGGGGCGATCAATAAACTGTTCGCGCAAGCCCGCGCGCTCACGGGCGATGAAATTCGCGGCCTGATCCGACGCTTTGCGGAAACGGCGCTGGCGGCCGAGGCCGCTGGATTTGACGGCGTACAGATCCACGCCGCCCATGGCTATCTGTTGGCGCAATTTCTCTCTCCTCTAACCAATCTGCGTGAGGATGAGTGGGGTGGGCCGCTGGAAAACCGCGCCCGACTTTTGCTTGAAATTATCCGCGCCGTCAGAGACCGCGTGAGCGCGAATTTCACCGTGGGCGTCAAACTCAATAGCGCGGACTTCCAGAAAGGTGGCTTTGACGTGGGCGACGCGACGCAGGTCGTCGACTGGCTTGGCGCGGAAGCCGTCGACTTTGTGGAGATCAGCGGCGGGACCTATGAAAGCGCCGCTATGATGGGCGAGAGTCAAGATGGCCGCATTTCCCAAAGCACGGTGGCGCGGGAAGCCTTCTTCCTCGACTTTGCGAAAGAGATTGCCGCCGTCGCCAAAATGCCGCTGATGGTCACAGGCGGGATTACAAGGGCCGAAACGGTCGAACGCGTCCTGGCTACGGAAGGCGTCGCTCTGGCTGGCTTGGCGCGGGCGCTCATTATCACGCCGGATTTGCCCAATCGCTGGAAGGCAGGCCAGGACATTGCCGGACCTGTCCAAACAGTTGGCTGGAAAAATCCGGCCTTACGCAGCTTGGCCAATATGGCGCTCGCGAAAGGCAATCTTCGCCGCATGAGCGACGGCGATGCGCCGAAACCTAAACTCAACCCGATCGTCCAAAGCGCCGCCCAACAAATGCGCCAAGCCGCACAGACCAAGCGATATAAGGCGTGGTTGGAGACGCTAGACTAAGTGTTTCACGTGAAACACATTGAAATGTTTTAAAGCCCAATGCTCCGGTAATGCAGCGCGATATCCGAAATCGCGACGTAGAAGGCGGCGGTGCGGAGATCTTCTAACTCAGGCTTTTCTTTCAACGCTTTGCGGATGTTTTGATAAGCAAGCCGCATGGTATCGTCGAGGCCCGCCCGGACCAGATCGAGTTCATCCGCGCCGTCCATAAATTCTGACTTAAATTCGTCGGAGAGTTTGACGCCTGAGTCTTCTAGCGCTTGGATGAGGTGCAAATTGCGCGATTCTTCATTGCGGCGCTGCATGCGACCAAAACGGATATGGCTAATGTTCTTCACCCACTCAAAGTAGGATACCGTCACACCGCCGGCATTGGCATACATATCCGGGATCACGGTAATGCCACGATCGCGCAAGATTTTATCGGCTTTCGCTGTCACAGGGCCGTTCGCGGCTTCGATAATCAGCTTGGTCCGGATCGAATGAGCATTATCCAAATTGATCTGCCCCTCGAGCGCGGCTGGGATCAGGATATCACAGCGATCACAGAGCGCCGCTGTGCCATCTTCGTCAAATTCCCCGCCCTGAAAGTCTTTCAGAGGTTTTCCATCTTTGAGGTGCTCTTTGAGCGCTTCAATATCGAGGCCGTCTTTGTTGCGGACGACGCCTTCACGCTCAATGACTGCAATAATACGAGAGCCATCTTCTTCAGACAGAAATTTTGCCGCGTGGTAGCCCACATTCCCTAGCCCCTGAACGATGATCGATTTATCGTCGAGATCACCGCGTAGGCCCGCGGCACTGACATCCTCTTCATGACGGAAAAATTCCCGCAAGGCATATTGTACACCACGCCCCGTCGCTTCCACGCGGCCTTCAATGCCGCCGAGGTGAACTGGCTTACCCGTCACGCAAGCAATATTGTCGATATTATCATTATGGAGCCGACGATATTCATCCATCATCCAGCTCATTTCGCGTTCGCCTGTCCCCATGTCAGGCGCGGGGACATTCAGGGACGGATGGATCAGGTCTCGACGCGACAGTTCAAAGGTAAAGCGACGCGTAATGCGCTCTAGCTCTTCTTCGCTCCAATCTTTGGGGTTGAGGCAAAGGCCGCCTTTCGATCCCCCGAATGGCACTTCAACGAGCGCACATTTATACGTCATCAGCGCCGCCAGCGCTTCGACCTCGTCCTGATTGACGTGAGAACTGTAACGAATGCCGCCTTTAACGGGTTCGCGATGTTCGGAATGGACCGAGCGATAACCGACAAAGGTTTGGATTTCGCCGCGCAGCTTCACCCCAAAACGAACGATATAGGTCGCATTGCAGACGCGGATTTTGTCGATGAGCGATTGTGGCAGATCCATATAGCTCGCCGCGCGGTTAAACATAAGTTCAACAGATTCGCGAAATCCGAGTTCTTTGGACGCGGCACTTGAGGCGGATTGAGACGCCATGACTTTTTCCCCAATTACACTGAACCAGAATCATTGGCACAGCCCGTTTTCCCTGCCGATATCGCGCTTTTCGGTCATTGTCGTTCCAAAAGCGCTTCAAAGCGCGGAAAAAATGCCTCGGATCAGGATGAGGCGTCTTAACCAGACCTTAGCCATGTCTATGCAGTAAATCATAGAGGAAGATGAGGGGTGCCATGACGAATCCAACACCGAATTCTGCAACATCACCACCCGATGGGCCACAGCTATGGCAACCGCCGGCAGACGTAGCGCCAGCGCCTATGCAAGAAAACGCACCTTTTAATCCCAGACAGACGATGCAAACGGCCATGCCAGCGGCCCCAATAGCGCGAACGCATCCACAGGCTGGACCTCCAGCCTATGCGGGACACGCTGCCCCCTCACAGCCGCTTCCGCCTCGTCACCCACACGCGATCCCAGCACCGCATTACGCTCAGGCCCAAGTTCAGGCTCAGGCCCACACGCATCAACACCTCGCTAAGCAGGTACCCTACAGTCCGCTGCCACAGGGCCTGCAAAGCAGACAGGGCCATGCCCATAATCCTCACGGAACAGCCCCAACCGTAGCGCCTGCGGGCTATAGACCTGCACCGATGATGAAACAAAATTTTGTGCCTCACGCACACGCGCCAGCTTTAGGCCCAGCTGTGAGCCCAGCTACAGGCTTTACCAGACCCGATCATATGCCGGCGCATATGCCTTCTCAGGTGCCTACTCAAGCGCCTTCT
>CAWUKE010000199.1:0-3807 GCA_963922935.1 uncultured Alphaproteobacteria bacterium
GCGCGGTCGTCTGAACCCCAGACGGGGTGAAGATAATTTTATGGCTAGCCGCGTCGGCCACCACGTCCCGCTCCTCTGCGTCCTCCGGCACGTCCCCCTCTGCGGCCCCCGCCACGGCGCCCGCCTGCACCATCTTCTCCGGCCGCGGGCTTGGGGCGGTTCATGGCAATCCAATTGCCGCAATTCGGGTCATTCCCCGCCAGCATGTCGCCCGCCTTAATCGCGGGGACGAGGCCTTCATCATAGACGTTCAGGATCGCGCTGGTCATGCCCGCCGCCTGCAACATGGGCAGGAAGGCATTGTGGACGGCATGACGATTGGGCAGGCCGAAGGCCACGTTTGACGCGCCGCATGTCGTGTTCACGCCCAGCTCTTCCCGCAGGCGGCGGACAAGCCGGAACACATCTTTGCCCGCACTGTTCACGGCGCCAATGGGCATGACAAGCGGGTCGACCACAACATCTTCGGCTTTGATCCCATGATCGGCGGCGCGTTCGACTATCTTTTTCGCCACCTCAAAGCGAACATCTGGATCTTCGCTGATCCCCGTATCGTCGTTGGAAATCGCCACAACAGCACAATCATGCTTCGCCACCAACGGCAGGACGAATTCTAGGCTTTCCTCCTCGCCTGTCACGGAATTGACGAGCGCGCGACCTTGATAGGCGGCGAGGCCGGACTCGAGAGCCGGTTTAACAGAACTGTCAATCACGAGCGGAACATCGACCACGCCGCCTTGTAGCATCGTGATGACTTCGGACATGATCTTCGCTTCATCAGTCAGGGGCACACCGACATTCACGTCGAGGACCTGCGCCCCCGCTTCGACCTGTTTCAGCGCTTCTTTTTTGACGCGCCAATAATTACCGTCTGCCAATTCCTTCGCGAATTTCGGGCGGTTGGTCGGATTGATGCGTTCGCCGATCATGACGAACGGCTGATCAAAGCCGATCACAACTTCCTTACTCGGTGATGCCAGAACAGTGCGGGCCATGAGGGCTCCTTAGGCTGCGAGGCGGGACAAATCCCGCGCAAATGGGGTGAGCCCGGTTGGGCGATGTTCAAAAGTCAGACCCAGCTGATCCGCTGCGGCTTTCGCTTTCTCTAGCAAGGCTGAATCATCCGTCTGTGACAGGAAAACGAGGCGTTTATAATGACCGAAATAGAGGTCGCGGAGCTCTGGCTTGCGGTCCAATCCCAAGGGGCGGATGACCATCGTCTCAAACTGGCGCGCGAGAAAGTCTGTCAGGAAGAACGTACCGAGCTCTTCGTCCATCATCGCATCAAAGGCCGGAATTCCGGCAAAGAAGGCATAGCAATGCGCGCCTGGAAGGCGTTCAAGTCCGCGCACCTCACAAAGGCGATCCAAACCGCCGCCCGTCCCACAATCGCCCAGCGCCAAGACGGTCTTATCGTAGTCATCAGCTGTCTCGTCCAAGATGGCCTCAATCGCCGGGACGATTTGGTCAGGGCGATTATGCAGGCTGGCCGGAATGCAGCGCAGATCAAAGGCCGGAAGTTGATCCGCCACCGCCCTCACCTCGCGGGCGATCGCGCCGCAGGCTATGATGAGAACACTCATCTGTTAATGCCAACGATGGTTTTGGCGAGTTCTGCCGTGGTCGCAGCGTCTGGCCCGTAAGCATGGGCATGAATCGCATCGGCAAATTCCTGGTTCACCGGCGCGCCACCGACCATGACGGGCAGGTCTTTGAGCATATTGCGCTTGTCCAAGTCTTCGATCACTACGCTCATATAAGGCATGGTCGTCGTGAGGAGCGCGCTCATACCGAGGATGTGCGGGTTATGCTTGTCGATCGCTTCTAAAAATTCGTCCAGCGACGTGTTGATGCCGAGGTCAAACACTTCAAACCCAGCGCCTTCTAACATCATACCGACGAGGTTTTTGCCAATATCGTGAATGTCGCCTTTTACTGTGCCGATCACAACGCGGCCTGCGGAAACCTGATTCTCAGACTTGGCCAAGATGGGCCGCAATAAGCTCATCCCGCCTTTCATGGCGTTGGCCGCGCTTAGCACTTCAGGGACGAACAGCACACCGTCCGCGAAATCCAGACCGACAATCCGCATCGCTTCGACAAGACTTTCGGACAGGATTTGGTTTGCGTCCCAGCCCCGATCGAGCAGGATCTGCGTGCCCTCGGTCACCTCTGGGATCATCCCATCATAGAGGTCATCTTTCATCTGCTCGACAAGCTCGTCGTCAGAGAGATCAGCCAGAATAAGTTCGGGTTCGTCCGTCATATGTAGCGCTCTAAAACGGGTGCGGCTGAATGTCGATATAAAAAAACCTTTATATCCTAATCTGTCGCAGCTACGTAAGCTAATTATGGCCAATAATATGACCCCAGAAGAGATCGCCGCGCTGGAACCCGTCAAAAGCCCCTGCGTCTTGATCTGCTCGATGGATAAGGAAACGGATCAATGTTTCGGCTGCGGCCGTAGCCGGGACGAGATCGCGAAATGGACGCTCTATACAGATGCAGAGCGGGACGAGATCATAGCGGTCTTGCCAGAGCGTCTGCCCGCCTTGCGCGAGAAGTTGGAAGAGCGCCGGAAAAGGCGGCGGGTTAATCGTCGGAATAGGACCTAGGCTTTTTTCTCCCAACCGCCCCGCGCGCCTTGCTGCCAGTAACTCATCGTGGCACCCGCCTCTTTCAGGGCTTTCCAACGCCCGCGTTCACGCTGGACGGACTCTTCGCTGCGGCCGTCGATCATGACCATGACGCGTTCGGCAGCGTTTACATCTTTCACATCAGCCCCGTCGATTAGGAAGACAGCGTCAAAGCCCTCTGCGCTTTGCGTGGCGTTGGCGAGCAGGACAGGCTGTTGATCCGCTCGGCCTTCATCCTCCCGACCATGGGGCAGGAAGCTATCATCGCGGTAGGTCCAGAGAAACTCGGTCCACTCCGACAGGTCTGTCCCGTCCGGAAAGCGCACCAATGCGCGCCAGCCTTTGGCGAGCGTTTTGGTCAAAAGGTCTGGCAGCACGCCTTGCAGCGTGCTGGCCTCTAAGTGATAGAACCAATATTCAGGTTGGCTCATGCCTCGTAATTGGCCGCAATCCAGCGATTAAGCAGACGCACGCCAAAGCCTGTGCCAAATGTGCTTTCACGCGGATCGTGACGACCCGATGGCTTCATGCCTGTTCCGGCAATATCCAGGTGCGCCCAAGACGTGCCTTCGGGCACAAAGCGCTTGAGGAATTGCGCGGCCGTAATCGATCCGGCGGCGCGGCCGCCAATATTCTTCATGTCGGCGTTCGGGCTGTTCAGTAGCTTGTCATAGCTCGGACCCATGGGCAGGCGCCAAACTTTGTCGGTCGAGGCCTCACCCGCAAGGCTCAGCTGTTCGGCCAGACCATCATCCGGCGTAAACAGACCCGCATGATCGTGGCCGAGGCTGATAATGATAGCACCCGTCAGGGTCGCCAGATCAACGCAGGCGGCGGGCTCAAATTCTGTGATCCCGTAATGCAGCGCATCGGCCAACACCAAGCGGCCTTCCGCGTCGGTGTTTTGCACCTCAATCGTCTGACCAGACATGGAAGTGACAATGTCACCGGGGTTCTGTGCGCGGCCATCGGGCATGTTCTCAACGAGCCCCACAATGCCGATAACATTCGCTTTGGCTTTGCGCAGCGCGAGGGCCGTCATCGTGCCGGCAACAGCGGCAGAGCCACCCATATCGCCTTTCATATCCCACATATTCGCGCCGGGTTTGAGGCTGATCCCGCCGGAATCAAATGTCACGCCTTTACCGACGAGCAATGCAGGCTTTTCGCC
>CAWUKE010000200.1:0-3786 GCA_963922935.1 uncultured Alphaproteobacteria bacterium
TGCAGGTCGCGAGCCTCGCCGGGCATATGCCGGGGTCGCGTGGGCATACTTTATATGCTGCCGTAAAAGCCTATTTGGTCAAATTTTCCGAAAGTTTGAATGCGGAAATGCAAGGCACAGGCGTGCATGTCTCCGCCCTCTGTCCGGGATTTACGATTACTGAATTTCATGACGTGAACGGCACACGGGAAGGGATCAACGCGCTGCCGGGCTTTATGAAAATGGATGCGGATCGCTGCGCCCGACTGGGTGCCGATGCGCTGGAGGCCAACAAAGACGTTTTTATTTCTGGCAAAGTCAATAATACGCTGGCCATGCTCAACCGCATCCTGCCGCGTGCGGCGGGCAAGGCGCTCATGGCGAGAGGCTCCGGCAGTTATCGCAATACAGGAGATGACGCATGAGCGCGCTAACAGCCGATGCCCGCGTTTTCGTCGCGTTGGATCTACCGAGCGTGGACGCGGCCCGTGCCATGGTCGAAACTCTCGGCGAGACAGTGCAGAGCTATAAAATCGGCTTACAACTCCTGCCCATTGGCGGTGTGGAATTGGGACGTGAACTCCGCGCTTTGGGGAAGAATGTTTTCTTCGATTTCAAGTTTCACGACATTGACGCGACCGTGGAAAAAGCAACGGCCTCAGTGGCGGGTCTGGATGCGCAGCTTCTGACCGTTCATGCGCGGCCCGATGTGATGCGGGCGGCTGTCCGCGGGAAGGGCGGATCGTCCTTGAAAATCCTGGGTGTTACGGTGTTGACGTCGCTCGATAAGCAGGCGCTGGAAGACATTGGCTATAATGATAACGCTGAAGCGCTGGTGATGCGCCGGGTGCGTCAGGCTTTAGAGTCCGGCGTCGACGGCGTTGTGGCCAGTCCCTTGGAAGCGGCCAGCATTCGCGCTGTAGTTCCTGAGAGTTTCCTGGTTGTCACGCCGGGTGTTCGGCCTGCGGGCGCGGATGCGGGCGATCAGAAACGGATTGCCACGCCAGCGACGGCCCTACGCTCAGGTGCGTCTCATCTGGTGATTGGCCGCCCGATCACGCAGGCTGAAGACCCGAGAGAAGCGGCCAAGGCGATTATGGCACAAATTGAAGGCGTCGATTTTAGAAAATAAAAAACCCGCCTCATCGGGCGGGTTTCAATTTATAGTTTGCTCACTTCAGGGGCTTAGCGGCAACCGCCGTAACTATAGTTATATCCATAGCGTGAGCCACCATAGCTATGGCTATAGCCATAGCGTGACCCACCGCCATAAGCGACGCCACACGGCGAAATCGTTGGAACCGTCACCGTGTAAGGAACCGGGACAGGTACGGGATAACGCACATAGATGATGGGCCGAACGACGCGGTAGTAGGTCGTGTTCGCCACGGGCGCTGTATATTGGCGCACAACACTATAGCAGCCGAGGACTTTCGCCGTAGACGGCGCGTCGACCGTCACAGGGCAGGATGTCTGCTGCAGGCTTTCACCAGCGCTAAGGTTAAGGCCAGACGGGCGGCTGCCTGTGAAACTCACGACACTCTGCGTGCTGTGATGAGACGCATGATGGCTGGCTGTGTGGGCATGTCCGCTGGATTGGCTGAAATAGGATGAAAGCGGTGGCAGGGTCGAATGGCCTGTGCTGGATGATCCGCAATACAGTGATGAGCCGCACCCAGCTTGCGCGGTTCCGGCCAGGGCGAGTGTCGTTACGGCACCCGCTGATAGTTTCAAAAGCGTCTTCACACGATCCACCTTGGTTCAAACCTAAAAGTTGCGCTCATTTCGGCGCTTATCTTGGGTTTAAGCTTGCAAGGCCTGTGCCAAGCAAGAGGAATCGCGCAGGACGCGAAAAAGGCATGAAAAAAGCCGCCTTCGCCCTGAAATTTAGTCCCAGCAAAGGCGGCCCCACATTAAGGGGTTGTGTCGAGCCTAGTAGCGGCGATTACCCTCATAAGCCTGTAGATGTGCTGGCAGATCGCACGTATCGACGACCGGTCCTGGAACAGGCGTTGGAACCGGCACGGGAACACCAATAACGGGATTGACGACTTGTGTCGGCAGTTTGCGCTTACAAATCACGGACGTTGCCATTGTGCTGCCCATCATCGTCGGACCAGACACTTTTTCCCAATAGGTGCCATCAACACCGACCTGGCTGGCATAAAGGCCATTGGCCTGCGCAATAGGCGCTCCGGCTAAGCCCGTTGGCACCGATCTACCGGACAAAACAGGTGGCGCCATCATAGGCGCACTTATCTGGCGTGGCACAGGCGGGACGACGACTGGTGCCGGCGTGGTTGGAGCCATCATATAAGGGCCGCCCGTCATCGGCGTCGGCATGACCGGTGTTGTTGGTGCCATGCCGCCACGCACAGGTAAAACGCCTGCCAGAGCGGGTGTGACGCTGCCCGGTGCAACGCGGTCGAGCACGGACTGCGCGCGGTGTGGATCGCGATCGACGATAGAAGTCGGCACGTGCGCAATGCCGGGTGTGACGGTCAGGTCACCGTAAACGCGCGGTGCGAACTTAGACGGATCATAGCCTTTGCCAATCGCGACGACCCGTTCGGTCGGAACCGGGGCCTGCATAACAGGCGCCACCATCATCGGCGCTGGCGCCTGAAACTGTGGTTGGAATTGGGGTTGCCCATAAAATTCAACGTTGACGGATTTGCCTTGGCTGCCTGTGCAATAGCCGGTCGCGTGATCGAAACAGCCGCCGGAACTTCCGAAAGGACTATCTTTCAGGCCTGGAACAGGGCCTTGTCCGAAGATGCGCGTGACTTGAACGTGCGGCGACTGCTGGAAGCGCACGGATGACATATAGTCGTAAGGCGTACCGGTCCGAACCGTCACCGTGCCATGATCAGCGGCATGAATAGGTTTGCTGAAGCTTGTCGCGGGATTGCAATTCCCCACGCCGCCACAGCCAGCCATCGCGCTGCCTGCGCCGAATACCAAAAGGGCACTTGCCCCGACGAGGCTATTTAGAGCCGATTTCATGGCCATTGTTCGCCACTCCCTTTTGGGCGGCGTGTCTTTGTTTGAAACGCGCGCCAGATTTCCCACCAAATGCGGCGGAGTCCCGGCCCATTACGTCTGACTAGAAATCGTAGGCGATGCCGCCTCTTTCCCAGTCACCGTAGCGCGTCGGTTCTTCACCGCTCGGACCGCCTTTTTCGGTTGGACGTTGGGCTGCTTGCTCTTTGGCTTTGCGGCGCTCGGCCGCTTCGCGCAGGGCTCGCTTGGCGGGTTCGGACAAGACTTTGCCCTTCGCCGCGCCTTCAAGGGTGGGATCCTCCAGCGTTTCGCTGGTCTCTTTGGGTGTGTCTTCTGACATGCCCAAGAGGTAGGAGCACCACCGCTCAACGTCAAACCGGACAAACTGTCCGATGTGCCATCCTGTTACAAGATAAGGCTGAAAAACGCGTGAATCCGGCGCTAGGGGGCTGTTTACCATAGGCTGTAACGCGCTGTTTAGAGATAAGGACGTGGGCGTGGCGGTGGACCGCGCGTCCTCACCCCTCTAGGGGCGGCCTATGGCGGATGACAGACCCAAACGACCGCGCGGCCAGTCTGGTAAGCCGCGCCCTGACCGACGTGGCAAGACAGGGGATCGGCCCAAGGGGGATCGGCCTAAGGGTGATAGGCCTAAGGGGGATCGATCTTCAGGATATCAATCTGCGGGCGGAAAGAAACCGTATCCGTCAAAGTCGCGCGGACCGCGTCGGGATCGCCCCCCGCGTCCAGCCATGACAAATGCCCAGGCCGCCCGCAAAGCGGCGGCGATGGCTGTAACCGATG
>CAWUKE010000201.1:0-3754 GCA_963922935.1 uncultured Alphaproteobacteria bacterium
TGCATCAATGCGTGCGGTCACCACCATGTCGGCCATATTGGTATTCTCGGCCTCGAAAAAGCGGGCGTGGAATTCTATCAAGTCACGCTGGGCGGCGACGCCACGCAAACCGCTGCGATTGGCGACCGGACCGGGAAAGGTCTTAGCGAAGCGGAATTGATCGACGGGATCGAGCGGATTGTCGACCGTTACATGATCGAGCGCAGCGAGGGTGAACGCTTCCTCGACACCTATCGTCGCTTAGGCGCAGAGCCGTTTAAGGAGGCGCTATATGCCGACGCTTAATTTGACCCGCGTGGCGCCCGCCGCGCAGCAGGTAGACGATACAGAGCTATTGTCTCTTGAAGCTCTCCATCAAAATGAGCCTATCGCGGCGTTGGAAATCGCGTCCGATGCGGACCTGACGGACATCTTGCCCGTATTGGATCGGATTGAACGCATCTATGTGCAGTTCCCGGCCTTCACCGATGGCCGCGGCTTCAGCCTTGCACGCATTTTGCGGCGGGAAGGCTTTACGGGCTTGCTCGTCGCCGATGGGCAGTTGATCCCGGATCAATTCGCTTTTGCCCTGCAATGCGGGTTTGATGCAGTGCGCGTGGCCGATGGTGAGCTGGCGCGTCACACGCCGGAGGCCTGGCAAGCGGCACTGGATGATTTCGACCTGACCTATCAGCGCGGCTATGCCGTCAAAGCCGGCCCGGCGACCAATATCTTCAACGCTAGAGACACGCGATTGGAGGCTGGCCGAGCCGACGACCCTTTTTCGGATTAAGCGCTGAGGAGGCGCTTCGTCAGGCGCTACTCACGCATAAAGGCGATATCTTTCTTGCCAGTTCGCTGGGCGCGGATAGTGCAGTGCTGCTGCATATGGTGGCGCAGATCGATCCGAACCTGCCGATCTATTTCCTCGATACCGGAAAGCACTTTCGCCAGACGCTCGCCTATCGTGACACACTGATTGAACGGTTGGGCCTAACGAACTTCATTAATGTGCATCCCGACCCGGATCAGCTCCGCGATATTGACCCGACGGGACAGCTTCATGAGACGGATCCTGACGTGTGTTGCGCTGTGCGCAAGGTCGAACCGCTGAAACATGCTGTCGGGCATTTTGGCGCGCAGATCACAGGCCGTAAGCGTTACCAAACGCCGGAACGCGCCACGATGCCGATCTATGAGGATCTTCGGACTGATAACGGTGAGGGGATGGTGAAGATCAACCCGCTCGCTTTTTGGGCCGCGAAAGATGTGACGGATTATATCCGCCGTTATGATCTACCCCCGCATCCGATGTTTGCGCTGGGCTATCCGTCGATCGGCTGCCAGCCCTGCACAACGCGGGTCAGCGAAGGCGAAGACCCACGCGCAGGCCGCTGGCGCGGCAAAGGCAAGACCGAATGCGGCATACACATGGTGGATGGCAAATGGCAGCCCGTGAAGACGACTAAGCGGACATTTGAGGCGTTTTAGCGGTTGGCTTTGCCAAATTTTGATCCGGGGGATCAAAATAGCTGAAACGCCGCGAGCCACTGCGAGCGGATTTACAACTGGTGTGTAAGCTGCAAAAAATCTCCTGATGCCCGCTTATTTTCTTGGCACCTGCCGACTTTATCGGCGAGCCTATCACCTGGCTTATCAAGCTTTGGGAGATGGATAGGCCGATCAAGTCGGCCTAAGCCAAAGGCACGCGACCCTTATTTATGCCGCGCCTGCAGCACTTCGATAACGTCTCCCACGCTCACATCCTTCGCCGCCATCACAACAAGTAGGTGATAGAGCAGGTCCGCCGCTTCGCCCTTGAACGCCTCATCGCTTTCTGCGACAGCGGCGAGGGCGGTTTCGACGCCTTCTTCGCCAACTTTTTGCGCGGCTTTCACGAGCGGGCCAGCCAGTAGTTTGGCGGTGTAGCTCTCTGACGGGTCGGCACCTTTGCGACCTTCAATCACCCGCGCGAGATGACCGAGAAAGCCGATGCCATGCGCGCCCTCCTCGCCGAAGCAACTCGTCGTACCAAGGTGACAGGTCGGGCCGTTCGGCCGGGCTAAGACCAGCAGCGCGTCACGGTCGCAATCAGGTTCGATGGAAACAAGATCAAGCGTATTGCCGCTCGTTTCGCCTTTGGTCCAAAGCTCGCTGCGGCTGCGGGAGTAGAAGGTCACAAGCCCCGATGTTTCGGTTTTCGCCAGCGCTTCAGCGTTCATATAGCCGACCATCAGAATTTGCAGCGTGTCGACGTCTTGAACAATCGCAACGACGAGGTCGTCAGCTCCTTTTTTTAGGGTGGAAAAATCTATCGCGCTCATCGTCTCATCTCCACGCCAGCGGCCGCCAGATCACGTTTCAGGTCGGGAATGGCGATCACTTTCTTATGGAAAACACTGGCGGCCAACGCCCCATCAACATCCGCTTGCTTGAAGACGTCTTCGAAATGTTCGACCGCGCCCGCGCCACCGCTCGCGATGAGAGGGACAGAACACACATCACGAACCGCGCGTAGCTGTTTGATATCATACCCTTTTCGGACGCCGTCTTGGTTCATGCAGTTCAGCACAATCTCGCCGGCACCGCGCTCGACGGCTTCTTGCACCCAATCCAGCGTGGCACGACCGGTTTCGCGGGTCTTTCCCGGATCGCCCGTGTGGGATTTCACGCGGTAGGTCCCGACCTCTTCGAACGTATCGATGCCGACGACCACACACTGGCGTCCAAAAGCGTCATGCAGATCATTGATAAGATCGGGGCGAAGCAGGGCCGGGCTATTGACGCTAATCTTATCCGCGCCCGCTGCGAGGCGGGCTCCCGCCGCAGCCACAGTTTTGATCCCGCCCGCGACGCAGAACGGGATATCGAGTTCGCGGCTGACCCGCGCGATCCAGTCCGGCGAGACTTCGCGCTCATCCGTGCTGGCTGTGATGTCATAGAAAACAAGTTCGTCTGCGCCTTCATCACGGTAGCGAGCCGCCAATTCAACAATATCGCCCACATCTTCGTGGTTGCGAAACTGTACGCCTTTCACGACACGGCCGTCACGCACATCGAGGCAGGGAATGATCCGGCGCGCTAGCACGCGATCGCCTCCGATAGGGTAAAGTTCCCTTCGTAAAGCGCGCGTCCAATGATGACACCGTAAGGATTGAGCGCCTTAAGGTCCCGCACGTGGTCCAGAGTTCCAACACCGCCAGACGTAATCAGATCAAGCGTCGGATAGTCATTGAGAATTTGCCTGTAGAGGTCTGTATTCCCACCGGTTTCAGCGCCATCCCGGCCAATATCGGTAACAAGGATTGTCCGTAGGCCTGAACCCGCATAGCCATCCAAGACTTCAGAAAACGGCGTGTCTGTGCCTTCGGTCCAGCCTTTAATGGCGGGATAAGCGATGCCGTTATCATCGAGGTTCACATCGAAAGCGAGGCAGATCCGGTCGGGTCCGAGTTCTGCGAGCCAGCGCCGGATCATGACGGGCTGCGTGACGGCCAGACTGCCAATGACGACGCGTTCCACGCCCGCATCGAGAAGCCGCTGTACGGCTTGCAAGTCGCGTATACCGCCACCGCTCTGAACACGCAGGCCGCTTTCCTGGGCAATCATGCCAATGAGGTCAGCTTGCATCGACGTCCCAGCTTTAGCACCGTCAAGATCGACAACATGCATCCACTCTGCGCCTGCATCGCGGTAGGCTTTGGCAACGTCAATTGGATCGAGGTCGTAGTCTGTCCGGTCCGAAAAGCGACCTTTGAACAGGCGTACACAACGC
>CAWUKE010000202.1:0-3753 GCA_963922935.1 uncultured Alphaproteobacteria bacterium
GCCCAGAGAGAACGAAGAAACCGTTCACGGCCATATAGCCGCCCGTCCATTGATGGATGCGAAATGGCTCATAGCCTGTCGTCGTCAGCCAGAAATGGCCGAGCGCCACGAAACCCGCAAGCACCCATCTTATCGGTGTGAAATGGTTTTTCCCAAATAGCGGGTCCGCCTTTTGCAAAGGTTCAGTCGCAAGCGTCGATACCATTATCCTGCCTCCTTCGTGTTCCGGCGGCGTTTCAGCCCAGAGCGCAATCGCAAGATGACGAGACATAGTCCGGAGATGAAAAAGATAACGGCAATCGCGGCTGTGGATTTGATCCACCAGCTATTGAAGTTCTCTCGCGACTTCCAATCCATGATGTGGAGGCCCCACATAAAATCAAATGTGCGCCAAAGGCCCGTCCTGACAGCCTTCATCTCTCCGGTCTTGGCGTCGACATAAAAACTAGCTTTATCGGGCTTATCAAAATTGACCTGCCAGACAGGCCCCGCCCGTCCATATTCGCGGGGAGGGTCAGCCTCAAACAGAGTCGTGCTGCCAATCTGACCGGAGCCGGCGTAGCGCGCATTGGCAATACGTCTTGCTTGACTGTCTGTCAGTTGCGGAAAGGGCTCGCCCGTGACGGCGTTTCGGATATCAGTCCCATTTTCGGTTGTGTTGATATAGACCAGCTGACCATCGATACTCTGTAAGCTTACGGTTTGTGCATCCGGGACGCGGGCCATAATCGCGGCGGGCGTCATTACACTCTCATCCACCTGAAGTGTGACAGGCTTGATATCCGCCCGTAGATGTGTGCCGCGCACAGTCTCTATCGGAAACAGCGTCATGAACAGGCCTGACACCAACCAGAGCCCTAGTTGAACCCCAATAGCGATGCCCAGCCAGAGATGAAGTTTCCTGACAATGCGGTTGAAATATGCTGACGTCATCCAGACCTCCCCCTTTTAATCTCCCCGTGGCGTAGTGAAAAACCGCCCTCACAGAGGAGGGCGGCTTGATAAGGCCTAATGACCGCTGTGATCCATTTTGGCTTTCAGGCAGTCGGCCCCGTCCGTGTCGGTATTGCAAATGGCCGTGATGCGGTAACTTCCGTCTCGGCCCTTTTTGACCATAAAGCTGACATTGTCGCCGGACGTGTACTCAGACAAATCCACGCTTGAGAGAATGCCAAAGCCCATTGTCATAGCGCCCATGCCGACGCCCGCGATTTCCTGATGGTCAATTGTCGCTTGTTGGCCGTCGTCGCTGATGGAAACAATCACGCCCGTTGTATGACCTGTGTCACCTGCCATTTTGGTATCGCCCATTTCGGAATGATCCATCGTGGAGTGGTCCATACCGGAATGATCCGCGGCTTTGGTGTCCGTACTTTCTTGTCCGCCGCCACAGGCAGCGAGTGACAGGGCAAAAATTGCGCTGGCGGTTAATTGAGTGATGCGTTTCATGCGGGTTCTCCTTTACGATATTGCATGTGGTGGGTTTTCGGTTTTGGGCAGGCCGCGGCCGACCCAAATGAAGTAAATGGCGGGGATGACGATCAGGGTAAGAATGGTCGTCGAAATCATGCCGCCCAGCATGGGCAGGGCAATCCGGCGCATAACGTCAGACCCCAATCCTTCCGTGATGAAGATGGGCGCAAGTCCCGCCATAACTGTGATGACCGTCATGAGCTTAGGTCGCACGCGCAGGGCCGCGCCGTGCATGACGCTTTGGAGTAGAGCTTTTTTTGAGCCTGGGCTTTCCTGCCTGACTTGCTGATCAATATAGAGCAGCATGACGACGGCGGTTTCCACCGCAATACCCCCAAGCGCGATAAAGCCAACCGCGACAGCGACGGACAGATTATATCCAGCCAGATAGACGGCCCAGAGACCACCAATCAGGCCGAAGGGTAATGACAGCATGATGATGAGCGTGCGGTCTAATCGTCCGAAATGCAGCATGAGCAAAAGGAAGATCAGTCCGATGGCGGCCGGGATAGCGATATTCAAACGCTCCCGCGCGGCGGTAAGCTGTTCATATTGACCGGACCACTCAATGGCATATCCGGGCGGGAGTTGAACGGAGTCTGCCACGATATTGCGGGCCTCCGTGACGTAGCCTCCGAGATCGCGTCCACTAATATCCACAAAGACCCATCCCGTCAGACGGGCGTTCTCGGACCGGATCATGGGCGGACCCTCGACAAAGGAAATGTCGGCAACTTCGCCCAGGGGAATATGCGTGCCAGTGGCTGTGGGGATCAGAATGGCTTCAAGGTCGTCCACATTTTCACGGAACGCCCGCTCGTACCGCAGCATGATGTCATAGCGCTCACGCCCCTGAACAGACTCGGCCAGGCTCATACCACCAAGCGCAGTTTGGATCACGGATTGGAACGCGCCCATATCTATTTCGCGCCGCGCGAGTTCAGGCCGATTGGGCGCAATCTGATGATATTTTCCGCCCAGCACACGGTCCGCAAAGGCCGAGCGCGTTCCGGGAATATCCGCCACGACGCCTTCGACCTGACCGGCTATCTTTTCGATTTCGCCCAGATCGTCACCTGTGATCTTAATTCCGATAGGCGTGCGAATTCCGGTCGAGACCATATCCATGCGGATCTTGATCGGATAACCCCAGCTATTGACGAGACCGGGCATTTGCAGACGGGCATTTAAATCATCGACAATCCCCTCCGCTGTCATACCGGGGCGCCATTCCGATTTAGGCTTAAGCCGTATCCAGCTTTCAATCATGGTCAGCGGCGCGGGGTCTGTGGCCGTGTCCGCCCGACCTGCCTTACCGAAAACAGACTCGACTTCGGGGACTGTTTTGATCACCCGATTAGTCTGACCCAGAATCTCGCGCATCTTTGTCGAAGACACGCTGGGCAAGGTCGTGGGCATATAAAGCAGCTCGCCCTCATAGAGCGCGGGCATGAATTCTGTGCCGAGTTTTTGCGCGGGCAAGGCGACGCTGCCTGTGATAAGTAGCGCCAGAACCACTGTGATCCATTTGAACCGCAAGGCGAGTGCCAAAATGGGCTTATAGGCCCAGACGAAAAAGCGATTGAGCGGATTGGCCTCTTCAGGCCGCATTTTGCCCCGCAATAGCAATATCATCAAAACGGGGATGAGCGTCACGGCAAGGATGGCGCCGAAGGTCATGGCATAGGTTTTGGTGAAAGCGAGTGGTGAGAAAAGACGATAGCTTTCTCCCGTCAGCGCGAAGACCGGTAGGAAAGAGACGACGATAATCAGAAGCGAGAAAAAGAGGCCGGGCCCCACTTCCTGACAGGCTTCGATCAAAACACGCCGACGGGTCCGGTCGTCGGGTTTGCCCTCAATATTTGAGAGTTTTCTGACCCCGTTTTCCACCATGACAATGGACGCATCGACCATGGCCCCGATGGCGATGGCAATCCCTCCAAGCGACATAATGTTTGCGGTAACGCCTTGCGCGGACATGATGATGAATGCGCCTAAGACCCCAAGCGGCAAGGTGATGACGGCGACGAAGGCCGCTCTGAAGTGCAGCAGGAAAATGAAGATCACGAGCGCGACGACGAGACCTTCTTCAATCAGCTTATCTTCCAGATAAGACACCGCCCCTTCAATCAACGGTGCACGGTCATAGACGGTCACGATCTCAACGCCTTCGGGAAGGCTGCGTTGCAGGTCGGAAAGCTTGCTTTTGACCCGCTCAATGACCTCCAGTGCGTTTTCACCGTCCCGCATGACCACAATGCCTGCGACGGTTTCGCCCTC
>CAWUKE010000203.1:0-3752 GCA_963922935.1 uncultured Alphaproteobacteria bacterium
TATAAGGGTCAGGATTATGATTGCGGCTCGAAACTCGGCTATTTTGATGCCGTGCTGGGCTTTGCGTTGGATCATCATGAGATTGGAGATCGCGCGACAGAGCTAATCAAACGTGTCATTCAAGAGCGCGGCAGCTAGGCCAGAAAATCCGCGATCCGCGCGCAGGCCGTTTCAATCTCGGCCATGCTGGCGGCGTAAGACAGGCGGATATGGCCGGGCGCGTGAAAGGCGGAGCCCGGAACGGTCGCCACGCCAGCCTCTTGCAATAGCGCCATGGCGAAGTCCGCATCTGTAGCGAAGCCTTTTTGCGCCATCACGTCTTCACAGTTGGCGAACACGTAGAACGCGCCATCTGGTAGCTCACAATGCAGCTGCGCCGCGCTCAGCCATTCGACCATGCATTCCGCGCGGTGCCGATAAGTGTCACGCCAATCGCTCAAGAAATCCTGCGGGCCATTTAAGGCGGCGATCGCCGCCCATTGGCTGATAGACGTGGGATTGGACGTGGTCTGGCCCATAAATTTGCGCATGGCCGCGATCAGCCAGGCGGGCCCCGCCCCGTAGCCAATGCGAAAGCCTGTCATCGCGTAAGCCTTGGACACGCCGTTCATCGTCAGGGTCCGATCCGCCAGATCAGGGGCCACGCTCGCCATGGTCGCAAACGTCGCCCCGCCGTAAACCAGCGCTTCATAAATATCGTCAGAGAGGATCATCACCTGCGGGTGTGCGCGCAGGACCTCGGCCATGGCCGCTAGTTCTTGCGCGCTGTAGACCGCGCCTGTCGGATTGCTGGGCGAGTTGAGCATGAGCCATTTCGTGCGCGGTGTGATCGCGGCAGCGAGCTGTTCCGGCGTGATCTTAAAGCTCAAACCCCCGTCCAGCAGCACGGGCGTGGCCCCTGTCAGGCGCACCATGTCGGGGTAAGACACCCAGCAGGGCGTTGGCACGATCACCTCATCCCCCGGCCCGCAGGTCACGGCGAGTGCGTTCCAGATTACCGCTTTCCCGCCGGGCGAGACATTGATCTGATCCGGCGTGACTGACAGACCATTGTCGCGCGCGAACTTGGCGCAGATCGCCTCTTTTAGTTCCGGGATACCGTCCACCGCCGTGTAGCCCGTATGGCCGTCCGCCATGGCCTTGTTGACAGCCTCCAAAATATGGGGCGGCGTGGCAAAGTCTGGTTCGCCTGCTGAGAGACTGATAATATCGTGGCCTTGCGCGCGTAGGTCCCGCGCCGCCTGCGTCATCGCCATGGTCGCGGACGGCGTGACCGATTGGATAGCGGGAGAGAGTCTCTTTTCCATAGCGTCCGCCTAGCGGGTTCGATAAGCGCGCGCCATGAGTTGGCGCGAATTTTTCGTTCTTTTGATGGTTTGCACCCTGTGGGGTTTGCATTTCGTCGTTATGCGCACCGCGATTGGTGAAGCGGACATCCCGCCGCTTTTCTACGCCGCAACACGGATGAGCCTGGTTGCGCTGATGATGGTGCCGTTTTTAAAATGGCACAAAGGGCAGATGGGCTGGCTGATCGTGGCGGGGCTCGGCTTTGGCGCGCTGAACTATCTTTTCATGTTCCCGGCTCTGGGCATGACAACCGCCAGCGCGGCCGCCGTGGCCATCGAGCTATATATGCCGATCACTGTCATTCTCGGCGTGCTGTTCTTAGGCGAACGCATTCACCGCTGGTCAACGCTGGGCATCGTCCTCGCTTTTACTGGCGTTGTAATCATTGCTTTGTCAGAACCGGGCGACGCGGCGGGTCCGCTCTTTGCGGTTGGGATCGGCCTGATGGTGCTGGCCGCCTGTTCAGAGGCCGGCGGCGCGCTGGCCGTCAAACGCCTCAAAGGCATTTCCCCGCGCACCGTTGTGGCCTGGGCTGGGATCATGGGCTCTCTTGTCTTGTGGCCCGCCACGTTGATGCTCGAAACCGATCAGATCGCTAGCGTCTCTAGCGATACACTCCCCACTTTCCTGGCCGCTTTGTTTTATAGCGCGGTTTTGGTGAGCGTCGTCGCCCATGGCTCTTACTATTGGTTGCTTGACCGCCTGCCCTTGAGCGTCGTGACACCCGTAGGCCTGCTGACAACGATTATTGGCGTCGCCGGAGGGCTCATTATCCTGAAAGAGCGACCCACCGCGGCTTTGTTTGTCGGCGTCCTGATAACCTTGACGGGTGTCGGCATCGTGATCTGGCGATCTCATCGCAAAACGGCCACACAGATGGACAAAATAACATAGTCCAGTCAAATTATAGTCATACTGGGCGGCTTATCAGATATCTATGATGAAGCCGCACCCCATACGCCGCCGCGAGAGCCTTCGCTTTGAACGCACCATATTCTGGGCCACGCTGGCGCTCGCTATTTTGGTCTATATCGGCGCGTAAGCACCCCCACTCATCCACATTTACTGGATGACAAAGCGGACAGGCGATGCGCTCGCCCCTTGGCCTGTGGTCTGCCTCTGTTAAGCGGGATAGAGCCGTTCCAGCTTATCCGTGGAGGAAAACAGACGCGCGCGTGACCGCCTATTTTCCACATTCCGGTCGCTTTTCACCTTATCATGATGACCGTCCTTTAGACGGGCTTTTAGATGATGATGCGCAACGCGGGACGCTGGTCTTCGCGGCGGCTTTGCTGATCCATGCCGGACTGTTCTTCGCGCTCAGTCAGAATTTCATCGTTCCTGACCTGATCCCGGACGAGATCGAGCCCATCCCGGTTCAGATTGTCACGCTGGAACCACCCGCCCCAGAGGCCGAGCCAGAGCCCGCCCCCATCCCGGAAACGATCCAGCCCGCTATTCCAGCCCCGGCGATCGCCCCGCGTCCAAAACCGACGCCGCCCCCGCCTGTCGCCGAGCCTATCCCTGAACCCATTCCAGAAGCTGTGCCGCCCCCGCCCACACCGGAGCCAGAACCGGAGCCTGAACCTTTACCGATCTTCACGCCGCCACCAGAGATCATCAGCACGCCCGTCGAAGAGCCAGAGCCAGAGGCTTTGCCTGAGCCTGTCGTGACGCCGCCCATTGAGCCGGAGCCTGAGCCTCTGCCCGAGCCGGAGATTATTCCAGAGCCAGAACCGGAGCCAATCTCAGAGCCCGAACCGATCATAGAAATTTTTGAGCCGCTTCCAGACCCTATTCAAGAGCCTGAACCTCAAGAACCTGAACCCATTGAGCCGGAACTCGTGATTGAGCCTACCGTTGAACCGGAGCCAGAGCCCGAACCGATTATCGAAATCTTCGAGCCGCTTCCTACACCGATTGAAGACCCTGTTGAAGAGATTGAACCTGCGCCTTTTGTGACGCCGGAGCCGATAGAAGCCGAACCTCTCCCAGGCGCTGTGATTGAGAGCCCGCCGCTGGAGCCCATCGTCGAGCCTGAGCCTTTGCCGCCCATTGAATTAGAGCCGATCATAGAGCCTCTTCCAGAGCCAGAGGTCTTACCGGAAATCTTGCCCGAGCCTGAACCGGAAGCGGAGATTGTTGAGCCGACGGAACCGGAAATCCTGCCGACTGCGCCGACGATCCTCGCCTCTCCCGAAGCGCCGGAAACGATTGAAGAAATCGACCGCGCCGTTCCGCAGGAACAGGCGGACAGTTTTCTGGACCTGATCCAGCGCGACACACCTCTGCCCGGTGGCCAACCGGCCGATCTGAATACAATCCCGAACATCCCGCTCGGCGGGCCGACAACCGGCGGCGGCAATGTCGGCACGCCGCCCAGCACGGGCACGACGCGCGGCGGG
>CAWUKE010000204.1:0-3670 GCA_963922935.1 uncultured Alphaproteobacteria bacterium
GCCTCGCCGAGGATCAGTGCTTCCAAGTCCGCGTCAAACACTTCGCGTTTTTCATCGGCGAGTTTTTTGAACTCCACGAACACGCTTTGGAGCTGATTATCCGCCAGCTTAAAGCCCAGCTTTTCGGCGCGGGATTTCAGCGCGGCGCGGCCAGAATGTTTGCCGAGCACGATATTGTCTTCGTGAATCCCAATGTCTTCGGGCTTCATGATTTCATAGGTCTCGCGATTGGCCAGCACGCCGTGTTGGTGAATGCCGCTCTCATGCGCAAAGGCGTTCTTGCCGACGATGGCTTTATTGCGAGGCACGGGATTACCCGTGATCGTGGCGAGCAATTTGGAGGCGGCGTAGATGTTCGTGCTGTCCACATTCATCGACGCGCCGTAAAAATCTTCGCGCGTTTTGAGCGCCATGATCACTTCTTCGATGGCGCTATTGCCCGCCCGTTCGCCAATGCCGTTCAGCGCGCCTTCCACCTGCCGCGCCCCGCCCCGGATCGCCGCGAGGGAGTTGGCGACAGCAAGGCCCAGATCATTGTGGCAGTGCGTAGACAGAATGACTTTGTCCGCGCCTTTGATAGTGGACAGAAATTCGAACAGGTCCTGAATTTCTTCCGGCGTGGTGTAGCCGACCGTATCCGGCACATTGATCGTTGTCGCGCCGGCTTCAATCGCTGCTTCGAACACCTCTTGCAGGAAATCTCGTTCCGTGCGGATCGCGTCCTCGGCGGAAAATTCAATGTCGTCTGTATAGGTTTTGGCGAGTTCGATCGCGGCAATCGCGCGCTCAATAATCTCGCCTTTTTCCATCTTCAGCTTGAACTCGCGGTGCAGGGGGCTTGTCGCGATGAAGGTATGAATGCGGCGTTTTTCTGCCGGGGCGATGGCTTTGCCGGACGCGTGAATATCGCCCGCCACAGCGCGCGAGAGCGAACAAATGGTCGGGCCGTCCGCTGTCCCGATCTCCCGCGCAATGCCTTGAATGGCCTCAAAGTCCCCGGGGGAGGCGGCGGCGAAACCCGCCTCGATCACATCCGCGCCCATGCCCGCAATCTGTTCTGCCATGCGCAGCTTCTGCCCCGCCGTCATGGAAAAGCCGGGCGCTTGTTCCCCGTCGCGAAGCGTGGTGTCGAAAATGATGATGGGGGTGGAGGTCATCACGCCCGCTCCGCCCGCTTGCGGCGGCCGACTTTCTCGGCGCTGACGACATTATAAAGCCGCTCCAGCTGACGGCAGAGAATGTCGAGATTGCGCGGCCCGCCAATATCCTCAATCCGCACCAGCAGGTCGAAATCGCCGTCCACGCGCTGCGTGCAATGCACATCGCGATAGTCATACCCCCGCCGCTCAATCGTCCCAAGCGCCCGGATCAGCGTGCCGGACACATCGTGCAGCACGATCTTCAGCGTGCCGGACACGCCAGAGGGTTCAAACGTTTTATCGCGTTGGAGTTGTTGGTTGGTCATGGTCGTTCTTTTATGTGACTCGCTGTGCGGAAGGTTCGGATCAGAGAGAGGATGAAGATGAGGGTTGGCACGACCCAGACAGGTGTCACGAGGCTCGTAAGCATCGGGACAGCGGCACTGTCGAGCATGTTGAAAGCGAAAAACGCGACGGCGCCGAGGCTGAGGGAAGCCAAAAGCTCAATAAAGAAGCGGCCAACAGGGTTCGGGTTAGGGGCCTGATCCAAGGTCTTGATGATGTTGGGTCCAAAGTAAGCGATCAAGAGGCCCGGAATGGAAATCACCAAGCTGAAAGGCCCGATCAGGACCGTAAACAAAACGCCCCAAGCCGCCACCGCCGCGCCAGCCAAAATGACGATAATGGCGAGGCCGTATATGGCACACTTTTGCAGGGTCAGGGCTTTGGGGGCACCCGTCATGATCTACCGCTCCATCATATCCGCTTCGGACCGCTTGATCGGTTCGAAGATTTTATCGCGTTGGAGTTTACTCATCATCTTTCCCCGTGGCGGTGCGGGAGGTTTTGAGCATCGTTGCGGCTTGCTGGCCTAAGGCCTTGGCGTCGGGATGGCGGGCGAGGCGCGCGATCAGGATTGCAATCAGGCCGAGGATGACGCCGTCTAAAAGAAAGCTGCCCAAGCTGCCAACGCGCTTGATGATGTCCAAAGTTGAGAAATTAGATCCGCCGAGGGGTGGATATGACATCGTCTCGGCGGCGCTCACGCCTGTCCAGAGACAGGTGAACACAATCAGCGCCCAACCGCAAAGCTCGAGGATGTAGCTTAAGACGCGCATCGTGAGCCCTCCCTTATCCGAAGCGGCGCGTTCACTTGAACGCTTCCTTTTGATTAAATTCGTCGCGGCGTTCGCCGCTGAGGCGGCGGCCCGCTTGGAAACATTTCCACGCCGCAAATCCGGGCAAAACACAAAATACAAGGATTATGCCCAAGGTGAAGACAAGGCCGATCGCGTCCGGCTTCGTCTCTGGCAAGACTATGGCCATGGTGTAGAGCGTGCTCGCTGTGAAACTGAACGCGAAGAAGCCGCACACAACAGCCCCGACTCCATACCAAGCGATTTTGCCTTCGCGGGTCACCCTACCGCTCCATCATATCCGCATTGGATCGTCCGGGCGGGACGAGCGGCCAGACGTTCTCATTCGGGTCGATCTTCACATGCATGAGGATTGGGCCGTCTGCCGCCAAGAGGCGGTCGATCCCCGCGTCGACTTCGTCGGCGGTGCGCACCAGGAAGCTCTCAATGCGGAAGGCTTCGCTGACTTTGGTGAATTCCGGATTGTCGTCGAGGTTCACTTCGGAGAAGTTCTTATCAAAAAAGACTTCCTGCCACTGGCGCACCATGCCGAGCGCGGAATTATCGAGCAGCACGATCTTCAGCGGGATGCCGTAGCGATGGAGGGTCTGCAGCTCTTGAATATTCATCATGATGGAGCCGTCGCCGCTCACAGTGATGACCGTCCGACCCGGCGCGCCGAGTTTTGCGCCGAGGCCTGCCGGCAGGCCGAAGCCCATCGTGCCGAGGCCGCCGCTGGTGATGTGGTCTTTCGGATCATCAAAATAGCAATGCTGCGCGACCCACATTTGGTGTTGGCCCACATCGCAGGTGATGATCGCCCCCCCTTCATCAGCAGAAAAGGCATCGGCGCGGCGGCTGAGCTTGTGGAGCAGCGACGGCGCGTAAACGCCCGGTGCGGCGTTTTTTTCTGCGCCCGCATAATCCCATTCATGCATGGCGCGGCGGCTGTAGCAGAGTTCGCGCCACGGCTCGATCTGCGCTTTTTCATAGGGCTCGTCACGGAACGGGTCGAGCGCGGCGAGGTTCTTCTTCAAGCTTCCATCCAGCCCGACATTCACGCGGCGTAGCTTGTCTATCTCGGCAATGTCGATGTCCATATGAATGACTTTGGCGTTGGGCGCGAACGTGTCGAGCTTGCCTGTGGCGCGGTCGTCGAACCGCGCGCCCGCCACGATCAGCAGGTCACATTCCTGCACCGCATAGTTCGCCGCCTTGAGCCCATGCATGCCGAGCATCCCCAGATAGTGCGGATGATCAGACGGCAGAGAACCGAGGCCCTTGAGCGTCGAGACAACCGGAATTTCTGTGCGTTCCACCAGCGCGCGGAGTTCCGCCACCCCGTCGCCTTGGGCAATGCCGCCGCCAATATAGAAGAGCGGTTTTTCCGCCTCG
>CAWUKE010000205.1:0-3658 GCA_963922935.1 uncultured Alphaproteobacteria bacterium
CGCCAAGAGGCGGCAGACAGTGGTGGTCTGAAAGAAGGGCTAATGATCAAGCGCCGCGACTCGCTTTATGTCTCGGGTCGCCCCAAGCATGCCTGGTATAAATGGAAGCGCGATCCGTTTTTGCTGGATGCGGTGCTGATGTATGCGCAGCGCGGAACAGGCAAGCGCAGCTCTTTTTATTCGGACTATACATTTGGTCTTTGGAGCAAGGACGGCAAGCTGCTTCCTATCGGGAAAGCCTATTTTGGCTTCACCGATGAGGAACTCAAGCAACTCGATAAATGGGTCCGCAATCACAAGGTCGCGCGCTTTGGCCCGGTGCAAGAGGTTGAGAAGAAGCTCGTCTTCGAAGTGGCTTTTGACAGCGCGCAGACCTCAAGCCGGCATAAATCCGGCTACGCATTGCGCTTCCCTCGCATTCACCGCATTCGCTGGGATAAGCCTGCCGAAGAGGCCGATATGTTAGAGGCCTTGGGAGCCTTGGTCGGGCGGTAGCTAGCTTACTCCGCCGCCTCCGCGATGTGGCCCATCGCTTCCTGCTCGGCCAGCCAGCGTTCGGCTTCCAGCGCCGCCATACAGCCAAGGCCTGCCGCGGTCACAGCTTGGCGATAGGTCTCGTCTGACACATCGCCCGCTGCGAACACACCGGGCACATTCGTGGCCGTGCTGTCTGGCGCGCTGATGATATAGCCGCCTTCATTCATTTCGACATGGCCTTTGAAGACTTCGGTCGCAGGCTTGTGGCCAATGGCGATGAAGACGCCGTGGGTCGATAGAATGTGCTCTTCGCCTGTTTTCGTATTTTTCAGGCGCGCGCCAGTAACATTCGGCATCGGGTTTTCTTCGCCGACGATTTCTTCCAACGTTGTGTCCCACAGGACCTCGACATTGTCTTTGGCGAAGAGGCGCTCTTGTAGGATCTTTTCGGCCCTCAGCGCATCGCGGCGGTGAACCAGCGTCACTTTGCTGGCGAGGCCGGACAGATAGAGCGCTTCTTCCACGGCTGTATTGCCGCCGCCGACAACGATCACCTCTTTACCGCGATAGAAAAACCCGTCGCACGTGGCGCAGGCACTCACTCCAAAGCCGCCAAACTTTTCTTCCGACGGAAGGCCGAGCCATTTGGCTTGGGCGCCCGTGGCGATGATGATGCTGTCGGCTGTGTAGGTCGTGCCGGTATCGCCTTTGGCCACGAAGGGTCGTTGTGAGAAGTCCACGTCGATGATCATATCTTCGTAAAATTCTGTGCCGAATTTCAGCGCATGCTCTTTGAATTTTTCCATTAGTTCCGGACCCATAATTTCGGGAAAGCCCGGATAGTTCTCAACATCCGTGGTGATGGTCAGCTGACCGCCGGGTTGCAGCCCCGCCACAATCGCGGGCTTTAACAGCGCGCGTGCCGCATAAACGGCGGCGGTGTAGCCGGCCGGGCCGGACCCGATCACTAAAACCGGATGATGTTTAACAGATGCGCCAGCGTTGCTCATAACGTTCGAATCCTTTGTCTCGACGTCCATAGGTAAGCGTCCACTGGATTGCTTGCAAGGCAGCACCCTTGCTAGAGCTGTTGATGAGCTTCAGGCATTGAAGCCTCGAAGCGATCTAAGAGGCAGCGAGCGACACGCGCTGTTTCATCCAATTTGGGATAAGTCTTTGTTGGCACAGTTCCGTTCCAGCGTGCAACATTGCAACGGGTTTCCAGCGCCTCATAGAGTGTCGCGAATTTTCCGGCTTTGCCCTCCATGGGCAGGCGGATCACGGGCTTGCCTGTGCTGCAGCCTTCGGTGAGCATATTGGTGCTGTCTTCTGTGATCAGCAAAAGGTCTGCCCCGCCCAAGAAAGCGAAATAGGGATTTGCCGCGTCTGTTTCGGGCGTGTGCAGCCAGATGTCGTCCGCGCCTTCGTCGAAACTTTTCCAGGCATTGAGTGCAGCGACGGGTGTGCGACGCGACGTGGTGATCAGCAGACTATAGCCTTTGGCGCGTAGGTCTTTCGCGGCGGACAGATGATCGCCGATATTGGCCTCCGTCATCTTGTGCGTTCGTGAGTTCCCGCCGATGAGAAAGGCAGCGCGCGGCATGGGCAGGCGTGATAGGCGTTCGGCCTCAGAAAGTGTGCCGGTGATAATGCGCTCTTCCGTGATGCGGTTCGGCGCCCCGATCATGGTCTCGACGAAGGGGCCGGATAGGCCGTCATGTTCCGGCGCGATGACAAGATCAAACCGCGACGCGTCCATCCGCGGATCTTGAATATAGGCCGTAAAGGCGGATGAGCCCCTGCGTTGTAGCGCGATCAGTGGAGCAATGGCTTGGCGCCCGCACCCGATGACAATGTCCGCCTCAGGCAGACCAAAATCTCGCTTCGCCGCCAATTGTAAGGACGGCGGTAGGGCGGCAAAAGTCGTTGTGTGGGCGATAATATGGTGCGTGATCTCCGCACCCGCCGTTAATCGGGCGACTGCTTCGGCCAGTCCCAGCACCTGATTGTCAATACCGCGCCGTCCGTCACTAACTGCGAGAATGCGCATGGTCCGAGCGGCGCTAGAGGGAAGCTTATTTATAGCCGATTTCGAGGATTTCGTAGCCTTTTGCCCCGCCGGGCGCGATCACTTCAAAGGCGTCGCCGACTTCTTTGCCCATCATCGCACGGGCGAGGGGGGAGGTGTTAGAAATCTTCCCGTCTTTCACATTGGCCTCGTCCTCGCCGACGATCATATAGGCGGATTCTTCGTCCGTATCTTCATTGACGATTTTTACGACGGCCCCAAAGGTGACGCGGTCACCTTTTAAGTTGGATGTGTCGATGACCTGCGCGAGGGACAGCTTGCTTTCCAGCTCTTGAATACGGCCTTCGATAAAGCCCTGCTTTTCTTTGGCGGCATGATATTCTGCATTCTCTGAGAGATCGCCATGGTCGCGCGCCACAGCAATCGCCTGAATGATTTCCGGACGCTCTACCGTCTTTAAATGCTTCAACTCTGTTTCAAGAGCCGCATGACCTGCGGGTGTCATAGGATATTTTTGCATCGATCCATCTCGAAAGGGGTCGTCAGATTGGCCTTCGTAAGCTGTCTGACGCATAAGGGCCAGTCTTTTAGCTCGTTTCCCAATGGAATCAAGAGGATACCGCAAGGCCGCTAGACTGCTGGCAAACCTGTCCAAAATCTCATCGTTTATCAATAAGTGAAAGCTAGTAAAACGACGCCTGTCGTGATATTAGGACTCTACACTCATGGCGACGGTGCCACGTCGTTGTGAGTGAATGGAGACGAGAAAAGGAGAGAGCCCATGTCCCCCATCCCCCAAACCTTTACCCCATCCCGTTCACGGCTGCTGCGGGCTACAGTTATGATGATACCGGCTGCGCTTATGGTCATGGCGTCTAGTTCGGCGCTCGCGGCCAGCAAAGACGCCCCGATCCAAGCTTCGGCAAGCTATCTCGGTGAGCGTATCAAAGTGGGTATTCCAGCCGATGCCTTTGACAAAGAAGATGGCACAGAAAAAGTCTATAAAGCCCTTGCGCGAAAAGCGTTGGTGGCGTGCCGTAAGACAATTCCGGGTAAAGTCGGCCGGAGCGTTTCGCAAGACCGTTGTATGTCGCGTTTGATGGACGGCTTTATCGAGTCCGTCGATCATGAGGGCTTGAGCGCTCACCATGC
>CAWUKE010000206.1:0-3631 GCA_963922935.1 uncultured Alphaproteobacteria bacterium
GCCGCCATGCGTTCCCAGAGGCGGGGCGCTTCGCGGGGATCATAACAGGCCCGCGCCATCAGGATCAGACCAATATAATCAGCTTCACTTTCGTGCTTGCGGGAAAAGGGGAGTGCAAAGCCATATTGGCTGATCCCGCCAAAGACGCCCATGACGGCACGTTGCGCGCCATAATCCATGCCGCCTGCGCCCATGCTAACGCCCGCGCCAACAATACGTTGCATATTTTGCTGGGCCATGCGTTCCGCACCGTGATGCGCCAGGGCGTGGGCCACCTCATGCCCCATCACGACGGCCAGTCCGTCCTCATTCTGCGCCACAGGGATCAGGCCCGTATAGACGGCCGTATAACCCCCCGGCAGCGCAAACGCATTGACTTGCGGGCTGTCGATGACGTTGAACGCCCATTCAAAACCGGGATCTTCGGGCGCGGCGGCGCGGGCGATCCGCGCCCCGATTTCGCGCACCGCATCCACGACCGGTCCGGTGGTGACCAAGTTCTGGCGATTGTCTTGTAAAATCTGCTGATAGCTTTGCAGGCCCAGCTGCAGCTCTTGATCCACCGTCATGGTGCGCAGCTGTGAGCGCCCTGTGAAGGGCACTTCTTTTTGGTTCATGAAATAATAGACGGCCGCGCCAATCGCGAACAGCAGCATGATCTGCCAGCGAAAACCCCCGCCTCTTCTGCTCGTATGGCGACGTGATACGCGACGTCTGCCAAGATTGGACTGTCTATAAACCATGAAGCCTCCGCTCCGGCCTTCCTAACCTATGGAAGGGACAGAGCGAAGGCTTTGTTTTAAAGAAACTGACCTGCAGCGCAAAGATGACGCTGGGTCCGTTAAACTAGATCTTTGAGTTCTGACGCGCGAGAAGATCGCGGATTTCTGCCAGCAGCACCTCATTAGCAGGCGGGGCCGAGGGCGCTTCTTCTTCTTTCTTCTTCATATTGTTCATGCCTTTAATCACAAGAAACATGACAAACGCGACAATGAGGAAGGAAATTGTTGCCGCAATGAAGCCGCCCAAATCAACAATAGCCGCTTCTTTCAAAACACTGCCATCAGCCGCAAGTTCAGCTTCCGCAATTGTATATTTCAAACCGGACAAATCGATACCGCCCAATACGGGGGTGAGCAGTGGCAGGAAGACGCCTTGAATGAACGACGTGACCACGGTTGCAAATGCCCCGCCCATCACAAAGCCCACCGCCATGTCGACGAGGTTCCCCTTCATCGCAAAATCTTTAAATTCGGAAATCATGCCCATTATGGACTCCCCCTCTTAGTAAATATCCCCCAGGCGTCTTTGCCTGGTGTCGCGGGATAACACTAATGAACCTTAACGCAAAGTGACTAAGGTGGACGGCGAAACGTTACTTTCGTGAGGAGGCGTCGATATTTTCGCGCAGGTCTTTGCCTGTGCGAAAGAAAGGCACATGCTTTTCTGGCACAGAGACGGGATCACCGGTCCGCGGATTACGGCCCGCGCGGGCTTTCCGGTGGCGGACAGAAAAGGCGCCAAAGCCCCGCAGTTCAACACGCGCGCCTTGTTCCAAAGTCTGCGTGACAGTTTCCAGCACGACGGCCACGACACGTTCCATATCCCGCCGCGTCAGGTGCGGGTTTTCTTCATGGAGTTTATCAATCAACTCGGATCGCAGCATGGGCATATGTTAATCATTTGCGACGCGTCACGGCAAGACCTATCCGGGCTGATCCGCCATAAAAAAAGCCCCCGCCCGTTTTTAAAACAGGCGGAGGCTTCAAATTGTTCAAATCTGGGACAGATTATTCGCCTTTCAGCGCGGCTCCCAGAATGTCGCCGAGGGACGCGCCAGAGTCGGAGGAACCATATTGTGCCACGGCTTCTTTCTCTTGCGTGATTTCCAGCGCCCGGATGGAGAGCTGATATTGACGGGTCTTACGATCCACGCGTGTGATCATCGCATCGACCTTGTCGCCGACAGCAAAGCGCTCTGGACGCTGCTCTGAGCGGTCACGGGACAGATCACCTTTGCGGATGAAGGCAGACACAAGCGCGTCGTCTTCGCCGAAAGTGACGTCCAGACCCGCAGGCTGCACATTGGTGACAGTGCAGGTGACCACGTCGTTCTTGCCAAAGCCTTTCGCGCCGGCTGGCATGGTGTCGCGAGAGACCTGCTTGATGCCGAGGCTGATACGTTCTTTCTCGACATCGACCTCGAGGATCTTGGCTTCGACCATTTGACCTTTTTGGTAGTCTTTGAGGGCTTCCTCGCCTGATTTGTCCCAAGACAGATCGGACAGGTGTGCCATACCGTCAATGTCGTCTTCCAGACCGATGAACAGGCCAAACTCTGTGACAGATTTGACTTCACCATTGATCGTGGAGCCGACCGGGAAGCGCTCTGTGAAGCTATCCCATGGATTGTCTTGAACCTGCTTCAGGCCCAGGCTGATGCGACGCTTCTCTTGATCGACGTCGAGGACTTCGACTTCGACTTCTTGAGACGTTGACACGATCTTGCCGGGATGGACGTTTTTCTTCGTCCAAGACATCTCTGAGACGTGGACCAGACCTTCGACACCTTCTTCCAGCTCGATAAACGCACCATAGTCGGCGATGTTCGTCACGCGACCTGTGTGGCGTGTGCCCGGCGTGTATTTCGCCGCCGCCGCATTCCATGGATCGTCCTGCAGCTGCTTCATGCCAAGGCTGATGCGCTGTGTGTCCGGATTGATGCGGATGACTTTGACTTGGATCGTATCGCCCACATTCAGCACCTGGCTTGGGTGGGAGACGCGACGCCAGCTCATGTCTGTGACGTGCAGCAGGCCATCAATACCGCCGAGATCAACAAACGCACCGTAATCGGTGATGTTCTTGACCACACCTTCGCGGACTTCGCCTTCAGCCAACTGGCTGACAAGCTCGGCGCGCTGCTCGGCGCGGCTTTCTTCGAGGATCGCCCGGCGGGAGACCACGATATTGCCGCGGCTTTTGTCCATTTTCAGGATTTGGAACGGTTGCTCTGTGCCCATCAGCGGACCAATGTCGCGCACAGGGCGGATATCGACTTGGGAACCTGGCAGGAAGGCATTGATGCCGCCCAGATCGACCGTGAAGCCACCTTTGACTCGGCCGACGATCGTGCCTTTGACGGGCTCTTCTTTCTCGTGGAACTTGGACATCTTGACCCAGCTCTCTTCCCGGCGCGCTTTATCGCGCGACAAGATGGCTTGGCCGAGCGCGTTTTCGATACGCTCCAAGAAGACTTCGACCGTATCGCCAACTTTCAGTTGGTTATCGGATCCGGGCTCGTAAAACTCACGCAGGTCGATCCGACCTTCTGTTTTCAGGCCGACATCCACAATCGCCTGATCTTTTTCAATGCCGGTGATGATACCTTCGACCACCTGGCCTTCGCGCATGGGAGAGGCCTCGACAGAGGCTTCGAACATGGCGGCAAAATCGTCCGTAGACGGGTTAAGACTATCCATTTTTGAGGATCCAAAAAAGTGTCATGCCAACAGGCATCGTGGCCTGCGGACTTCCCGGATGGTCCCATGTCAAAATAAGGCGACCGATCCGAGCGGGTTAAAGTTCACGAAGGGGTTAGTCAGGGTCGGGATTTGGATCGTCCCGCGCG
>CAWUKE010000207.1:0-3624 GCA_963922935.1 uncultured Alphaproteobacteria bacterium
GCTCTGCAGCGTTAGAAAGAGGACATAATACGATGAGCGAGACCCCCAATATGGCCTTGGATTTATCCCCCGTCACACAATTAGCAGATGCCGTGCGCACAGAAGTCGGAAAGGCCATTGTCGGCCAAACTGATACGGTACATTTGATGCTCGTGGCTTTGCTGTCACGCGGTCACATATTGCTGGAAGGGGTTCCCGGTACGGCCAAAACGTTCCTAGCGCAGAGTTTCGCCGCCGCGTTGGGCCTAAAGTTTGGACGCGTTCAATTTACGCCGGACCTGCTGCCGGGGGACTTGCTGGGAACCAACCTCTTCTCGTTCAAAGACAACGCTTTCACGCTGGTGAAAGGCCCGGTCTTTACAGACTTGCTGCTGGCCGATGAAATCAACCGGACGCCGCCGAAAACGCAGGCGGCGCTGCTCGAGGCGATGCAAGAGCGGCAAGTGTCTATTGATGGGAAAAGCTTTCCCCTCGGCGAGCATTTCATGGTTATCGCGACGCAAAACCCGATTGAACAGCAGGGGACCTATCCGCTGCCCGAGGCGCAGCTCGACCGTTTCCTCTTTAAACATGTGTTGGATTATCCCTCCCGCGATGAGGAAATTGCGATTGTGGAGCGCCATGGCGCGCGCATGGGCACAGCCGCGCCGAAAGCGCTCGGCATTAAAGCGGTGACGACAAAGAAAAGCCTCACGGCCGCGCGGGATATTGTGGAACAAATTCGCTTAAGCGATGATGTCACCCACTATGTGGTCGATCTGGTCCGGGGGACGCGGGACAATCCTTTATTTGAAACCGGAACGTCCCCGCGCGCGGCCGCGATGTTGGCGGCGGCCAGCCGGGCCTATGCCGCGCTGGATGGGCGGGATTATGTGCTGCCTGATGATGTGAAAGCGATTGCTCTGCCGGCCTTGCGTCACCGCGCCGTCTTAAGCCCGGCGGCGGAAATTGAAGGCCGGACATCTGATGCGGTCATTACCTCTATCATCGAACAGACGGCCGCGCCGCGATAGCCAGATGAGTGCACGCGTTCGCATATCCGCCTATCCGACCCGCCGGGCCGTCTATGCCATGGCGATCGGCATGCCGGTGAGCTTGGGCCTCGCCCTGTTTATCCCGTCCCTCTGGGTCGTGGGCGCGGCTTGGCTGGCGGGCGTGCTGGGCCTGATGGCGCTGGATTGGATGATGAGTATCCGCGCCCGCTCCTGGTTTATTGAGGTCAAAGCCCCGCGCAGAATTGACGTCGGTGGTCAAGCGGATGTCCGGCTTCAATTCCCCGAAACGCGCCCCAAAAATCTGGAAGCGAGCCTATCCGCCACAGAGGCCTGCGTGATCCGTCCGGAAATATTGGACGGCACGCAATATAGCCATTTCACCTTGGATGCGCGTCGTCGGGGTGATGCTTCGCTTACGCGCTTATGGCAGCGCTGGACCGGGCCCCTCGGCTTTGTCTGGACACAGCGGGTTGATCCGCTGGACGACAATATTGCGATTGTCACGGATACGACCCGCCTGACCGAAGAGGCGTTGAACCTGCTCAACCGTCATGCTGATTTCGGACAGAAGCTCCAGCGCCTGAAAGGGGAGGGGACAGAATTCGACGCCCTATCTGATTTCCAACAAGGCATGGACCCACGGTCAATTGATTGGAAACATAGCGCGCGTCACGGCACATTGCTGGCGCGCGAATATGAAACGGAAAAGAATAACCATATCATCTTCGCCTTCGATAGCGGCTACCTCATGTGCGAAGAAACGGCGGATGAAGACGGTCTTGTCCTGACGAAATTAGACCGCGCGATTGGCGCGTCTATGCTAATGGGGTTCATTTCGCTGCGCCTTGGGGATCGGGTCGGGCTGTTCGGGTTTGACGAGCGGCCTTATCTCTATGCGCCCCCCGTCACAGGCGGATCAGCTTTCGCGCAGCTGCAAAATCAAAGCGCTAATGTGAGCTATTCGTCGGCGGAAACGAACTTCACCCTTGGCCTCACAACGCTGTCGCAGCGATTGTCGCGGCGGACTTTGATTGTCGTCTTTTCTGATTTCGTGGACACCACCCAAGCGGAACTGATGTTGGAAAATGTCGCGCGACTGCTCAAGCGTCATGTCGTTCTGTTTGTCAGCTTCCGTAATAGCGGTCTGCAAGCCCTGACAGATCAAGACCCCACGACGCCCGAAGCCATTGCCGAAGCGGTCGTCGCCGATGAGATTCGCCGCGATAGGGAGCTTGTCATTGCGCGCTTGGAACGCATGGGAGTCTGGGTGATCAACACTGATCCCGGAGACCTCTCTGGGCGGCTTCTGAATACATATTTGTCGCTAAAGGCCCGCAATGTCATCTGAAGGGTTAGAGAAAATTGGCTTGAAAAGCGCGCGGTTCCGCGATGAACGGCTTGAAAGCTGGCAGGCGCTTGAAAGCCTACTCTCGCGCACCGAAGGCGGACGCACGGGACGGCTGAGCGACGCCGAATTACTTGAGCTGCCGCGCCTTTATCGGGCGGCTTTATCGTCTTTGTCGGTGGCGCGCGCAACCTCACTCGACCAAGGCGTCGTCCGTTATTTAGAGAGCCTGTGCGAGCGGGCTTATTATACGCTTTACGGCGTACGCATGCCGCTCTGGAAACGGTTTTTGGGCTATCTCATTCACGGATGGCCGTCTGCGGTTCGGACCATCTGGCCAGAGCTGCTGGTCGCTTTTGCGATTACCTTGCTGGCGACTTTGATCGGGATTGGCTTTGTGACGTCTGATCCGGAATGGTTCTATGCTTTCGTAGACGCCGGCCTTGCAGGGGAACGAAACCCCGCCGCCAGTCGCGAAACGCTGGAATCCGTGATCTACACATCTGAGTCAGAGAAAGAGGAGGGGGCGTTTGGCGCCTTTGCGGCCTATCTCTTTTCCCACAATTCGCGGGTGGCGATCTTGGCCTTTGCCTTGGGCTTTGCCTTCGGCATCCCAACAATGTTCCTGCTGATCCAGAACGGACTAATGCTCGGCGCCTTTATCGGCCTGCATATGAATAAGCAGCTCGGCTTTGAGATTGGGGGCTGGCTCTCGGTTCACGGCACAACCGAAATTGGCGCGATCATCCTGGCGGGGGCTGGCGGGCTGCATATTGGACGAAAAGTCGCTTTCCCAGGGAGGAAAACGCGCCTCGCCAGTGCCGCCGCGTCTGGGGATGTCGGCGCCCGCGTCTTAGGCGGGGTTGTCATCATGCTCTTTATTGCAGGCCTGCTGGAAGCCTATCCGCGACAGCTGGTCGATAGTGATGGGCTGCGTTACGCGATTGGCTGGGGCCTGTTCGTGATGTGGTGTGCCTATTTCTTCATCCCCCGCCGGTCCGTCCCCTCAGAGGTTTCGTCCGGATGAGTGCGGTTATACAAAACTCGCAAAAACGTCTCGCGGATCGGGACTTGATTACGCCTGAGGGCGTCAATCTTGGTGTGCGTCTGGCGGATGTATCGACGCGCTTTGGCGCGTTAGTCATGGACCTGTTGGTGATGGTGGTCATATTGATTGTGGCAACAATTGTCATTTCGGTGGGCGGTAATGGCATTGGCGGCGAGGGGGCTTTCATCATCTGGATTTTGATGTTCTTCGTCCTGCGCAATTTCTATTTCATGCTG
>CAWUKE010000208.1:0-3607 GCA_963922935.1 uncultured Alphaproteobacteria bacterium
GTGCTCGGCCCAACGCATCACGGCATTTTCAAGTCGATTTATTTCTTTGATCCCAACGGTCACCGCGTCGAACTCGCCGCCGACATTGGCACAGACGAACAATATGCAGAGCTCAAGCGCGTGTCGCGCCCCATGCTGGATGAGTGGAGCGAGACCAAGAAAGCGCCGCGCCATGCGGCTTGGCTGCACGAAATTGCGAATGCCGAAAACGCGAAGAAGCGCGCGGAATCGTAAGTTTGAAACGCTCTCTTCAACTTCATGGATATTGGCGCTCGTCCACGAGTTACCGCCTGCGTATCGCGCTGAACTTAAAGGGCGTTGAATACGATTATGTCCCAGTGAACCTGCTGGAGCGGGAGCATCAAGGCGAGGCCTATCGGGCCATCAATCCGCATGGCACCGTCCCGCTACTCGACACAGGCACGCATAAAATCACGCAGTCTCTGACAGCGATTGAATGGCTGGAACAGACCTTTTCAGAACCTTCTTTTCTGCCCATAGATGAGGGTGACGCGCTACTCTGTCGCGATCTCTATTTCGCCATCGCCAGTGAGCTCCACGCGCCGAACAACATGCCTGTGCTGAATTATTTGCGCTCCGAGTTTGGCGCGGATCAGGCGGCGGTTGAAGCCTGGCAACAACGCTGGATCCACAAAACATTCACACCGATCGAAGCGCGTCTCGCAGCGCATGCCAAAAATAAAATTGATGCAGATGATCTGCCCTTCGGCGCGCCGTCTCTGTTTGAAATCGTGCTGATGCCGCGGCTCTATAATGCGCGCCGCTGGAACACAGACCTTTCGCCATTCCCGCTCATTCGGCGGATCGAAACCCATTGCCGGACGTTGGACCCGCTCCAACGCGCTTACCCTGATAACCAGCCCGACGCGGCCTGAGGAGATATAGATGAAACTCGCTAGTTTGAAAAACGGCACCCGTGATGGCCGCTTGGTTGTTGTGAAGCCGGACCTGTCGGTCTACGCCGACGCGACAGATATCGCGCCAACACTTCAAGCCGCGCTGGATGATTGGGCCAATATCGCGCCAAAGCTCAAGGCGCGCTGCAACGCGCTCTGTGGCGGCAACGTTGAAACTCACCCCTTTGATGAGACAGAATGCGAAAGCCCCCTGCCGCGGGCCTATCAGTGGGCGGACGGCTCGGCCTATATCAATCATGTCGAACTGGTCCGCAAAGCCCGCGGCGCGGAAGTGCCAGAAAGCTTCTATGACGATCCTCTGATGTATCAAGGCGTCAGCGGCCCGAACCTGCCGCCGCGCGGCGATATTCCCTTCGTGGATCCGGCGTGGGGCTATGACATGGAAGGCGAGATTTGTGTCATCACGGACGACGTGCCCATGGGCGTCTCTGAGGCCGAGGCACTGGATCACATCAAGCTGATCCTGCTTTGCAATGATGTCAGCTTACGGGGCTTGATCCCAGCGGAACTCGCCAAGGGGTTTGGTTTCCTGCAGTCCAAGCCGCCCGTCTCGTTTAGTCCTGTCGCAATCACGCCGGATGAACTCGGCAAGCATTGGAAAGACGGCCTCGTCCACCACGCTTTGCACGTCGATTATAACGGTGATCCTTTTGGCCGCGCGTTGGCGCATGAAGACGCTACCTTTAGCCTTGCGCGCCTCGTCGCCCATTGCGCCAAAACGCGCGACCTCATTGCGGGGACAATTATCGGCTCTGGTACGGTATCCAACAAAGGCGCAGACGGCGGTCCCGGCAAACCGGTTAGCGAAGGCGGGCTGGGCTATAGCTGCATCGCCGAAATTCGCATGATCGAAAAAATCGCCACAGGTGAATTTGTGACGCCCTTCATGAAAGACGGCGACGTGGTGAAAATCGAAATGCTCGACGAAAGCGGCCACTCGATTTTTGGCGCGATCGAGAATCATGTGAAAGCGGTCTGACGTGAAGAATAAGGTTTATCCCAACGCCGCCGCCGCACTCGATGGCGTCTTATTCGACGGTATGACCATCGCGGCGGGCGGCTTTGGGCTTTGCGGAATTCCGGAACTATCGATCGCGGCCATCCGGGAGGCAGGAACGAAAGACCTGACCGTTTATTCCAACAATGCGGGCGTCGATGATTTCGGTCTGGGCCTGCTTTTGCAAACGCGTCAGGTAAAAAAAATGGCGAGTAGCTATGTCGGCGAGAATGCCGAATTTATGCGCCAATATCTCTCCGGCGAATTAGAGCTGGAGTTTAATCCTCAAGGCACGCTGGCCGAACGCATGCGCGCAGGCGGGGCGGGCATTCCGGGTTTCTACACTAAGACGGGAGTCGGAACCGTGATCGCCGAAGGGAAAGACGTGAAGATCTTTGACGGCGAGGAGTATATTTTGGAACGCGGCATCGTCGCCGATCTTGCCATCGTCAAAGCGTGGAAAGCTGACACAACAGGCAACGCCATCTTCCGTAAGACGGCGCGCAATTTCAATCTACCCGCCGCGACCTGTGGCAAAGTCTGCGTGATGGAGGTTGAGGAAATCGTCGAGCCGGGCGCGCTCGACCCCGATCATATTCACCTACCCGGCATCTATGTGCATCGCCTGATACAAGGCGCGCATGAGAAGCGGATCGAACAACGCACCGTGCGGGAGGCTTAAATTATGCCTTGGGATCGTAATCAAATGGCCGCCCGCGCGGCGCAAGAGCTGGAAGACGGCATGTATGTCAATCTGGGGATTGGCATTCCGACACTGGTGGCCAACCATATTCCCGAAGGGGTGAGCGTTACGCTACAATCCGAAAATGGTATGCTGGGCATGGGGCCGTTTCCGGTCGCGGGTGACGAGGATGCGGACCTGATCAATGCGGGCAAGCAAACCATTACCGCTCTCCCTCACACGGCCTTCTTTGATAGCGCGACGAGTTTCGGGATGATCCGGGGCGGCAAGATTGCGATGGCAATCTTGGGCGCGATGGAGGTCGCGGAAAATGGCGATCTGGCCAATTGGATGATCCCGGGAAAGCTTGTCAAAGGTATGGGCGGGGCGATGGACTTAGTTGCCGGTGTGGGCCGCGTGGTTGTTGTCACGGATCATACGAATAAGCGCGGCGAGCCCAAATTGCTCAAGCAATGTACATTACCGCTGACCGGAAAGGCCTGTGTGGACCGGATTATCACCGACCTCGGTGTTTTTGATGTCATGGACGGCGGGTTACAAGTGGTCGAACTCGCGCCCGGCGTATCGCGCGATGAGGTCGAAGAGAAGACAGAGGCGGCTTTAGTCGGATAATTTATCCGCGAGTGTTTCACGTGAAACATAATGACAAGAGAGATCACCGCTTGTCATCAGGCGGGGCTTTCATCAGTGAGGGTCGCATGCGCCCAGGTATCGAAAGCCCTCAAAATTTCGCTCATCTGAGAGAGAAATTTCAGTGAAAGTCATCATTGCAGGCGGTGGAATTGGTGGGCTGACAGCGGCCCTTTGCTTGATCCACCATGGGCATGATGTCGTTGTACTAGAGCGCGCCGCAGAGCTGTCAGAGGTCGGGGCGGGCATCCAAATTCCGCCCAATGCGATGAAAGTCTTTCAAGCTTTAGGCGTGGACAGCGCCTTAAGCGATATCGCTTTCCAACCGCAAGCATTGGA
>CAWUKE010000209.1:0-3593 GCA_963922935.1 uncultured Alphaproteobacteria bacterium
GAGGACACATCCAAAATCCAAGCGTCGCTATTTGACCACTACCGCTGATGGTTATACATTGAACAACCTTTCAAGCCTACCTGCTTGCAAATAGCTTGCTAGCCCTTCAAGTGATCAAGCTCGAAGGGCTAGCCCCTATTTCCCGATACAAAACTGACTGAAGATGCGGTCAAACACGTCTTCTATGTCGGCGCGGCCGGCGAGTTCATCGAGAGCGCGTAAGGCGGCGCGGATGTCTTCTCCGGCGAGTTCGGGGGCGAAGCCCAGATGGGTTTGCGCGGAGGCTGCAGCGTGGCGGGCTTTGCGGGCGAGGTCTGTGTGCCGCGCACGGGTCAGGCCGGCGGATTCGTGTCCGGCGAAGCGGGTGCGCAGAATGGTTTCGATCTCAGCCAAGAGGGTATCCACGCCTGCGCCGGATAGGGCGTTGATCTCGCCGTCTTGTGGTTCACCCGAAACATTGTGCCGGAGCAGATCGCCCTCTTGGAGGGGCGGCGTTTCCGAGCCGTCCCGGATCAAACCAATCCGAAGCTCTGCCGCCTCCGCCCGGTCACGCGCACGGCGGATGCCTTCAGCTTCAATGGCATCGTCTGTCATCTCGCGCAGGCCCGCCGTGTCGGAAATCGTGACGGGCAGTCCCGCATTCACCATAGGGACCTCGACAATATCCCGGGTCGTACCGGGGGTGGGGGAGGTGATGGCGGCCTCGCGCCCGGCGAGCTGGTTCAGCAGCGTCGATTTCCCGGCGTTGGGCGCGCCGATAATGGCGATAGAAATGCCGTTGCGGATTGAGCGCCCCCGTTCGGCTCGCGCCAGCGCCGCATCGATGCCGTCGATCACCGCTTGCAAATGCGGGTAAGCGCGATGGGCGAGCGCGTCGGGCACGTCCTCTTCGTCTGGGAAATCAATTTCGCCTTCGACTTGCGCGAGCGCGTCCAACAAGCCCTCTCGCCAGCTTTCATAGGTCCGGCGCAGCGCCCCATCCATTTGCGACAGCGCTTGGCGGCGTTGGCCTTGGGTTTGGGCGTCGATCAGGTCGAGGAGACCCTCCGCTTCTGTCAGATCCATCCGGCCATTTTCTACAGCGCGACGGGTGAACTCGCCGGGTCCCGCTTGGCGGAGTCCCGCATCAAGCAGCGCTTCGGAGATGGCTTCAATCACCGCCGGGCTGCCATGACTCTGGATTTCGATCACATCTTCGCCCGTGAAAGAGCCAGGGGCCGGGAAAGCGATTAGGACCGCTTCGTCAATAAATTCGGTCTTGTGGGACAGCCGCCGTAGAACCGCACGCCGCGGGGGGAGGGGGCGCTGACCGCTCAATCCTTTCGCAATGCTGATAGCGTCTGGGCCTGACACACGGATCACGGCGACACCTGCGCGGCCCGGGGCCGTCGCGAGCGCGAAAATTGTGTCGCGGCCTGAATTGTGTGACTTGCCTGTCATAGAGGGGGGCTATAGCGAGCGGGCTATGAAGATAAAGTCCCTCGCACTGTTGTCCTCTTTTGCAGTTGTTTTGACGGCCTGTACCCAAACCGCTCCGCCACAAGAGGCGAGCGGGGTGACCCCGCCCCTCATGGCTGAAGAGGCCCAAAGCCTACCGCCCATCCGCACTTATCTGGACTGCCTGCCACAAGAGGCTGGCTTGCTCGCCGCCCATCGCGGGACGGGTAAGAATGTCGGCGCGCCGGAAAACAGTCTGTCAGGTCTCGAAGCCTTGATCGAAGGCGGCGTGATGATGGCCGAGATTGACATTGCGTCGATCAAAGATGGCACGATGATCAGCTTTCACGACGGCGTTTGGGAGGAAAAGGCGTCGGGTCGTGGCCCAGTCGTGGCCACAACGCCGGAAGAATTTGACCGCATCCGCCTGCGCCTTGAAGAAGGTGGGACGGTCGGCGGTGAACGCGTCCCGACTTTGCAGCAAATGTTAGAGTCCGCGAAGGACCGCATTTATTTGGAACTGGATTTCAAAAGTTCCGCCAATATTGGCAAAGCGGTCGAGATGATCCGCGCCATGGAGATGAGCGACCAAGTCGTGCTGATCGCCTCCCGCGATGAGGAAGGCGAAGAGCTCAAACGCTATGGCGATGAATTTGTGCTGAGCCTGCCTTACCGGGTCCGCAAGCAAGGGGCTGGCGCCAAGCAAGGGGTTTGGGTTGGCGGACGGTGGCGAACCGACGCGCAGCCCGATCTGGCGCGCCGACACTATATGATCGGCAGCCAATGGGAACGCCCGATCAGCGAGGACGCATTGGCCGCCGCAAACCTCGATATTATCGCGACCGATGAGCCCCTGCGCGGTGCGCCGATTGTCGGGCTAAGCGACCCAGAGGCTTTTGCAGCCTGTCTGAAACAAGGATAAGGGCCAAAAGGTGATAATAGACCCAAAAGGCTAGGCTTTTGCCTTAATTGTCTTGGCTTTACGCGGCGCCTCTTTGATCTCGGGGGCACGCGTGTGAACCACCCGTTGCGGGAAGGGGATTTCGATGCCTTCTTTGTCCAGGGCGCGCTTTAAGCTCATACGAAGATCGCTCATTCGCGTAAGCCAATTATCAGCGGGCAGCCAGCAGCGGCAGGAAATATTGATCGCACTATCACCGAAAGCCATCACATAGACTTCGGGCGGGGTAGGCGCGGCAGGACCTTCGGGCGCTCCGCCGCCCTCTTCACCCTCGCCACTGGACTCCCCGCTGACGGGTTGACCTGTCGCCGGGATCGGCTCGGCAAAGGGGATCAAACCGTTTTGGGCTTGTAAGGTGTCCATCAATATCTGACAGGCATGGTCTAAGTCTGTGTCATAGCCGACGCCAATATCGACAATGGCCTTGCGTTGCGCATGGCGGCCAAAGTTTTGGATCCGGTTGCCCCAAATCATACTATTGGGCAGGAAGACGGCGACATTTTCCATATTGCGAATAGTGCTCGTAAAGAGGCCGATTTCTTCGACAGAACCCGTCGTGTCCGTCCCGATGGAGACGAAATCGCCAACCTGCAAAGGTCGTAAAATTAGAAGCATGACGCCCGCCGCGATATTCGCCAGCGTGTCGCGCAACGCCAGACCAATGGCGAGGCCCGCGGCACCAAAGACAGCGATCAGAGACGTGGCGGGAACGCCTAATTGGATCAGAACCGCATAAAGGGTCATGGCGAGGATCACATAAAATACGGCGGTCGCCAAAACGGGTCGCAGTGTCTTATCGAGGTGGCTTCCGCCAAAGGTCGAACGCCGGAAACGACGCGATAAAAACCGTCCGATCGCAATGCCTAAAATCAAGATCAACAGGGCGGCGATGCCATTTCCCGCTAATCCTAACAGGATGGGAAAACCCTCTTTAATCTGCGTCCACTGTTCGATCACTTGATCCATTTTATCGTCTCCGCTGCGCGAACCGGGCGAGGCCAAACAGTAATTGCTCTGTCAGGGCTTCAACCGGCGCGCCCGTGCTTTTCAGCTGTTTTTCAACTGTTTGGCATTGGCCTAAGGCTGATCGTAACGCGCGAGGGCTCCATCGGTTCAATGTGGCGACGAAATTATCTTCCGCCATACGAAAGACGGGTGGGCGCAAAGACCGCGTCGCGGACAAGGCGCTGTCGCC
>CAWUKE010000210.1:0-3549 GCA_963922935.1 uncultured Alphaproteobacteria bacterium
GCCGCAGGCGAATTTGCCTCAAGGCAAATTTCGGACACGGCGAGGCGCGAGCACAAAAGAAATCGATTTAAAAAATCAAATCCCCGCTAACGCTAGCGGGGGTAGTCTTTTCTAGAACAAGCCTGCAATGATGAGCGCGACAATCATCAGCACAGCCGCCCAAACATTGCTTTTAAACAGCGGCAAAGCGCGTTCTTCTTTTAAGGTCGCGACTTGCCAAATCAGGTGCGCGGCAAAGGGCAGGGCCGCCCCGGCAGCAATCGGGTTCGTCGAAAGCTGCAAGCCCCAGATCAGCAGACACACGCTGATCGCATAGCAAATGCCGACGCCGAGGCGGACGCGGCCGCCGAAGGCGCGGGCCGTGCTCTTAATTCCGACAAGGGCGTCGTCTTCCGCGTCTTGCATGGCATAGATCGTGTCATAGCCGACGGTCCAAGCCGCAAGGCTGATATAGACAAGGAGGACACTCGCGTTCAGGCCGCCGGCTTTAATCGAGTAGGCAACAAGGACGGCCCAATTAAAGGTCAGGCCGAGCCAGACTTGCGGAAACCAGGTAATCCTTTTCATGAAAGGATAAGCGGCGACGAGAGGCAGTGAAGCGAGGGCGACAAGTTTGGCGGAGAGCGGCAAAGCGAGCCAGACAAGGAAGCCTATCGCGAGTTGGATCGCGAGCCAGCGCCAGGCTTGGCTCACGCTCACGCGGCCTGAGGGAAGAGGCCGGCTTTGTGTGCGCGCGACTTGGGAATCAAGGTATCGGTCGACAATATCGTTATAGGTGCAGCCGGCCCCGCGCATCGCAATCGCGCCGATCAGGATGAGTAGGGCCCAAAAGACAGGACTTAAGACAGGCTGCCAGCCGGGACGGCAGAGCCAACACGGCAGAAGGAGCCCGATCCAGCCTGGCAAAGTGAGAAGCCAATAGCCGACCGGACGGTCTAGACGGGCAAGCTGCAGATACGGACGAATGGTCTCCGGCGTGCGGTTGACCCAATGACTATCTTCCGCATCGGCGACATTCATCGCCGCACCTCATACAGCGCGATCGCGGCGGCGGTGGCGACGTTCAGGCTCTCGGCTTGACCTGGGATAGGGTGGCTCTGCATCGGGATGCGGGCAAGGACGTCGCAGGACTTGGCAACAAGTGTGCGCAGGCCGGGGCCTTCGGCGCCCATGACAATGGCGTGGCGTCCGCCGCGATCGATGGCATCAGACAAAGGCGTGTCAGTTTCTCCGGCGAGGCCGATGGTGCGGTAGCCGAAGCTCTGCAGGCTTTGCAGCGTCTGGGCGATATTGGTTTCGAGGCAGACAGGGACGCTCTCAAGGCAGCCGACGGCGACTTTAGCGGTCGCGCCGGCAAGCGGCGGGGCTTTGCGGCTTTGCATAACAAGCGCGGTCGTGCCGAAGGCGGACGCAAGGCGCAGCATCGCGCCGACATTGTGCGGATCGGTGATCTGATCGAGCACAAGGATCACCGCGTCATCGTCAGCGCCGTCAGCGAGGTCGCTTAAAGCGGGCCATTCTAAGGGAGCGGCTTTGACGGCAACGCCTTGATGGGCCGCGCCGCGTGGGAGAGCCTTGTCGATATAGCTCGCGGGGACGACATTCAGGTCGGATCGGCCCTCGGAGAGGCCGAGGCGTTGCGCGGCAGTATCAGTGGCGAGGATTTTGTGGATCGTGCGGCGGGGGTTTTGCAGCACAGCTTGGACGGCGTGCCAGCCCCAAATCCAGCTCTGTGGGCTGGATCGACGGTCTTTTGAATGGGACCGATTCTTCGAATGATTCGGGCGTCTGGGGGCGGAAACAGCGCCGTGCGAACGCGAGCCCGCTGACCGTTTTGGGTCATTCGGACCGCGTCTTGGCTTCATGCCCTTGCTGCGCAGGGGTTTTTCTGCATGATCTGGGCGTTTTGAGGCGTCTTTGCCTTTATAATCGCCTGCATTTCTGCGCTTGCGCGAAGGGGTGTCCATCGTTATACGCCGCTTTCAATTACATGATGTCTCTGTCTTCGTTTGCGGCTAACACGCTAACCGCATGTGTGACAGAGCGTTTTTTGTTGGAATAACATCAAACGCGGTTTGAGCCTCGGTCAGGCTCTTATCGTAACGAGGAGTTTTTCAGGAGGGGTGGCCGAGTGGTTAAAGGCGCCAGACTGTAAATCTGGTCACTATGTGTACGTTGGTTCGAATCCAACCCCCTCCACCACTTGAATTGCGGATATAGCACAATGGTAGTGCAGCAGCCTTCCAAGCTGAGTATGCGGGTTCGATTCCCGCTATCCGCTCCAGTAAAACAGATGGCCTTTGGTCAGACGTTTTGATGCGAAACCTTAAACGGCCCGACGGAAGCGGGCCTTAAACAGAGGAAGAGGCTGAAAATGGCCAAGGAAAAGTTTGAGCGGACTAAGCCGCATGCCAACATTGGCACGATTGGTCACGTTGACCATGGTAAGACGACGCTGACGGCGGCGATCACGAAATATTTTGGTGATTTCAAAGCCTATGATCAGATTGACGGCGCGCCGGAAGAAAAGGCTCGCGGCATCACCATCTCAACCGCGCACGTTGAGTATGAGACGGAAGGTCGTCACTACGCCCACGTCGACTGCCCCGGCCACGCTGACTATGTGAAGAACATGATCACCGGTGCGGCGCAGATGGACGGCGCGATCCTGGTGGTGAACGCGGCTGATGGCCCAATGCCACAAACGCGTGAGCACATCCTGCTCGCCCGTCAGGTCGGTGTGCCGGCGCTGGTTGTCTACATGAACAAGGTTGATCAGGTTGACGATGAAGAGCTGCTGGAACTCGTCGAGATGGAAATCCGCGAGCTGCTGTCCTCTTACGACTTCCCAGGCGACGACATTCCTGTGATCGCGGGCTCTGCTCTCGCCGCGATGGAAGGCAACAATCCAGAGATCGGTGAAGAGTCCATCAAGAAGCTGATGGCCGCTGTTGATGAATATATCCCACAGCCAGAGCGCGCGGTGGATCAGCCCTTCCTGATGCCGATTGAGGACGTCTTCTCTATCTCAGGCCGCGGTACTGTTGTGACGGGCCGGGTTGAGCGTGGTGTGATCAATGTCGGTGACGAGATTGAGATCGTCGGTATCCGCGACACGTCTAAGACGACCTGCACAGGTGTTGAGATGTTCCGCAAGCTGCTGGACCGTGGTGAAGCCGGTGACAATATCGGCGCCCTGCTGCGCGGTGTGGACCGTGACGGTGTTGAGCGCGGTCAGGTTCTGTGTAAGCCAGGCAGCGTGACCCCGCACAAGAAGTTCGAGGCCGAAGCCTACATCCTGACCAAGGATGAGGGCGGTCGCCACACGCCGTTCTTCAACAATTACCGTCCACAGTTCTACTTCCGGACCACGGACGTGACCGGTGTTGTGACGCTCAAAGCGGGCACAGAGATGGTCATGCCCGGCGACAATGTGAACATTGACGTCGAGCTGATCGTGCCGATCGCAATGGAAGAGAAGCTCCGCTTCGCTATCCGCGAAGGCGGCCGCACAGTCGGCGCCGGCGTCGTGTCCAAAATCACTGAGTA
>CAWUKE010000211.1:0-3540 GCA_963922935.1 uncultured Alphaproteobacteria bacterium
TTCAGCGCGAGGGAGGATTTCCCCATTGAGGGACGCCCCGCCAGGATGACAAGGTCTGACTTATGAAGTCCGCCGAGCTGGCGATCCAAATCGTCGAGGCCCGTTGAAATCCCTGACAGCTGGCCTTTGCGTTGATAAGCGGCGGACGCCATTTCGATGGAGTCGATGAGTGCGTCTTCAAAAGATACGAAGCCCGTCTGCGTGCCACCGATTTCGGCCAGATTGTAAAGCTGCATCTCGGCCTGTTGGATTTGGTCAGACGCATCGTCCTCGCTGTTTAGGTCCTTCGCCATTTCGGACATGGATCCGCCCAGCCGGATCAGCTCTCGCCGCATGGCCATGTCAAAGACAAGCTTGGAATATTCTGGCGCCGTGGATCCGGGTGGGGCTTGGTCCAGCAGCAGGGCGAGATATTCAATCCCGCCAATGTCAGAGAGCGAGTCTTCTTTGGAAAAGCGGTTCTTCAGAACAATAGCGTCAGCCAATTTGCCATGTTCGATCAGCGACGCCATCGCTTGGAAAATTTTGACATGGATCGGGTTGTAGAAATGTTTGGCTTCGACGATGCCGCTGATCCGGTGATAGACTTCATTGTCATACATTAGCGCGCCGAGGATGGCCTGTTCGGCCTCCATACTATGCGGTGTCGTGTCGAGAACCTCATCAAAAGCCTCGATGATATTGTCCTCAGGCGGGAAGGGGCTTTCTGCCATGTCGTCGATAATATCAGCCATAGGCCTCTGTCTCATTTGATGCCGCGAGTCGCTACTGCCCCGGCTGTGATCGATGTAGGAACATGATCCTATACACGAATTCATACAATCCACAGCCTGTGAATTGCGGGAATGTCAGTGTTGGGGCAGAGGCGGCATATGTCTGATACCCAAAAAGCGCTCCGCCATAGCGACCTTCTCAATATGCTTTACGTCGTTTTGAAAGAGATGCGCACAAACGAGCATCCGAACTACGCCAAAGCGATGGCCCAGACATTTCATGGGTTGCCGATCCGAATGGCCGAAGGGGTTCCCGCGGAAGAGATCTATTCACAGATGAAAAGCCTCGCCGCGGAAAATGGGACAACGGCCTATCTGGAACAGTTGGCGGATTATGCCCGCGAACGCGCTTGGAAAACAGGCAGCTACACGATGGATGATGCCGGATAAGTGTTTCACGTGAAACACCGACGCGGGGGAGAGACTAACATCCCGCGTCGGCTTGCCCCCCATCACCGCCAAATCTGCCCGAGGTTGGGGGTCTAGGCGATTGGCGGTCCGGGTTCTTGATTAGGCAGACGGGTTGGTGCTGACGCGTTTCATCACGTCCTCGACCCCGTCAGCGAGTTCGCCGATATGAAAATCGATATTGTTGGCGGTCGCGGCGCCCAAGACTGTGCCGTCAAAGGCATCAACCAGAAGGGCCTTGGCTTTTGCGCCTTCCCAGCTTCTGCAATCAGACCCGACAATCAGACCCGTTTCTCCGAGCGCTTTGCCGCCAAAAGACGACCAGCGCGCGTCGGGGCCTAGGCCATAAAGGATGACGTGGGAGTAGCCTTCGCCAACCGCAGCCAGGCGGATTTCGTCAATCTTATTGCCGCTATCTTGCCCGTCGAAAGGAATTTCGGGTACATAGTCAAGGACCTTACCGGCATTGAGCGGTTCGATCTGTGCTCCCGTACGTTTGGCCAGCAACGCCCAATCAAACGCTTCGCTATAAGGCGTCGGGATCAAACGACCGCCGTCCAGTCGGGCGACGGCGATTTTGGCGTCTTTGGGAAGGGTCGCTGTCAGCGTCATAGGAGGGGCGTCTAAAGCTGCATGCGTTTCGGTAATAGGCGGCAAAGGCGTCAACTCATAGAAGCTGCCTTCATCCAGGCCCGGCGCGCCAGCCTGAGAGGCGGTCGCCCAAGCAGTGAGTAAGGTCGCTGTCGCAACAGTTCGAATTAAGGATTTCATGGTTTCGGCCCTTTCCAGCTTTGTGTCGATGAGACCGAATTGGCGGGCGGACATGGCAGGCTTAAGGTCGTATCATGCTGATTTCGGGACCGTTTTTCGCCGCCCTTTGCCTTAATGGGCGGAAATGGGGCAGCGCTGTTCAGATTGGGTTTATTGTGTGCCTATCCCGATCTGATTTCAGGCGAACCATTGCCGCCCTCTGAAAGACCGCATAGTCCACGGAACGTGGCCGTTACTCGACGCATCATCGGACTGGACCCTTCCATTGTCGCTTGCGGCTGGGGCGTCATTGATGTGCGCGGTTCAAAGATGAGCCACATTGCGCACGGTGTGATCCGACCGCCAAAACGCGAACCGCTGGCCAGCCGCTTAGCGTTCTTGTTTGATGCCATCACCGTAGAAATCGTAGCGCATGGCCCGACTGAAGCCGGGGTGGAAGAAGCGTTTATGAAGGATAACGCCATGAGCGCCTTGAAACTGGGGCAAGCCCGGGCGGCCTGTATTCTGGCGTCGACGCAGCAAGGCTTGATTGTGGGCGAATATGCAGCGCGCCTTGTCAAGAAATCCGTCGTCGGAACGGGGGCAGCGGATAAGACTCAGGTCGCCCATATGATGAACCTGTTGCTGCCGGGCGCGCAGGTGAAAGCGGGGGATGCGGCTGATGCGCTCGCCATTGCGATTACCCACGCCAATCACTGGCGGGGATAGTCAGGTCGAAGCCTTTGCCTTTCTGGCAGAGCGGCCTATGCCTGTCGCATGCAATCCACCCTCGAATCGATTGAAGTCCTCTATTCATGATCGGCATGCTCTCAGGGACGTGTCTGATGTCCGGCACGGGTGAGGCGATCATTGATTGTAATGGTGTCGGCTACCTGGTCCGGTGCGGAGTACAGGCACTCCGAGACTTGCGTGAAGGTGAGCCCGCACGGCTCCACATTGAAACGCATGTCCGCGAGCAGTCGATCACGCTTTATGGTTTCGCCACGGAAGAGGAGCGCGCCTGGTTTGAACGGCTCCAAGCTGTGCAGGGAGTCGGTCCGAAAGCAGCCTTGGCTATTCTGGATGTGCTGTCGCCCGGAGAGATTATGAGTGCGGCCGCCTTGGAAGACAAAACCGCATTTTCGCGGGCGTCAGGCGTCGGCCCAAAGCTTGCTGGGCGGATCGCTGTGGAATTGTCGGGTAAAGCACCGCCCGTAGGCCGTGGCTATGCGCCGGCCTTCACACCGCCCACCTCAGGGGCTGTGGATGCCGCCACGCGTACAGAAGGCCTATCCGATATGCGCCTGCGCAATGATGCGGTCAGTGCTTTGGTCAATCTGGGGATCGGTCAAAGCGAAGCGCTCCGGGCTGTCGCGGAAAGCTACGCGACCTTTGATGATGATCCGCCTCTGGATGATCTCGTGAAAGCGTCCTTGAAAGCGCTGGGGTCCTAAGCCGCGATGGAAGACCGCCTCACATCGTCTAATACTCAGCCCGGGGATATTCGGGACCGGGCTCTTCGCCCGCTCGCTTTCGATGATTTCCGAGGACAGGCCAAGGCGATCGCCAATTTGCGGGTCTATGTGGCGGCGGCAAAGCGGCGAGGGGA
>CAWUKE010000212.1:0-3460 GCA_963922935.1 uncultured Alphaproteobacteria bacterium
AAATCTTCCCGCTTTAAGCTTGTCTCAGCATTTTGCGGCCGAGGCGCGAAGCCTGGCTTTAAAGCCGGAACAAAGTCCCGCCGAAGCCGTGGGCGAGGTGCGTCGTCTCCTGGATCGAACAGCCGCGCGATACGCTCGGGCAACCGACGACCCCGCTTTGCAGCGCGCCGGACAATGGCTTGTTGAGATCGTCAAATCGGGCACAGGTCTAATCGACCGGGCGAGCCATGCCGATATTCTCTGGGATGAAGTGGCGACCCAGCAAGATTGGACGATCAGTGCGCGCGACTCGCTTTTTTATGCGGGGGCTGGTGTGCTGGGACTTGCGGGTTTGGTGCAGGGTGTGGGTCTTGCACTCTGGGGCGCGATAGGGCTCGCGGGGGTTCATGCCCTAACGCAGACGCGGTTGCGCATTCCGTTCATGCCTCGTCCCAAAGCGCTGCCCGACCCCAGCGGACGGATGCAGCGGGCCCGGGCGGTGGTGCGCCTCGACCCGGACGGTCTGATCCGGCAAGTGACTGACGCGCTCAATACGGCAGATCATATTTTGCTGCGTCTCTCGGCCCCGCAGACAGAAACCCACTGGCGCGATGATGGGCGGTTAGTGGGCTTGCTTCAAGGTTTAGTCGAAGCGGGTCGGGCCGGTGACGAAGCTTATGCGATGGAGCTGTCCAAACGGGAATTACCCAGCTTGCTAGAAGGCGCCGGGCTTGTGCTGGTCGATTACACGCCGGACCACGCCGCGTGGTTTGACCGACTGCCGGCCCCGAAGGATGGCACAGGGCCAGATCTTGAAACCGCCGCCCCAGCGTTAGTGACCACAGAGGGCCGCGTGGTCCGGCGCGGAACCGTTTGGGTGCGAGGCTAGGTCATGGCTTTTAAAGACCTTGAATTTGTCGGCTTCGATCTCGGTCACGGGGAAACGGCGCTCGCCCGGGCCTTTGCGCAAGGCCATGCTGAACCTGAAATCCTTGAATATCGCGGCACGCGTTCGCTGGTCACGGCCGTGGCGAAAGATAAAGAGGGCCTCCGGATTGGAGCGGACGCACTGACCCGCGGCGAGGGTCAGGTCTGGGCGAAATTCAAATCTGCGAGTTTGGATGACCCAGCCACAACAGAGCCGCTCAATCTTTTTACCAAGACTTTGATTGGAGGCTTGAGCGCCGACGGCGCGCTGCGCGGCGTAAAAGAGAGTCGCTTCATTATAGGCTGTCCGTCCGGTTGGGACAATGATGTCCGAGCCCGTTATCAGGCGCAATTCGAAGCGGCGGGTTTGAAACATGCGCGCATTGTCTCAGAATCTCGCGCCGCGCTCATGACGGCCTTGGAGCAAGGCTATTTATCTATGGAGGATGCCCGGGCATCCGTCCTGATCGTTGATATTGGGAGCTCGACGACAGACTTTACCTATTGCCGTGATCTGGCAGCGGATGATGTCGGCCATAATGTTCTGGGCTCAGGCTTGTTGGATGCTGAAATCCTGAAGATTAATTTGGCGAGGCAAAAGCAAAAGACGGAGATTGAGGCTCTTCTGAAGGCCCATCCGGCCTATCAGACCATTCTCGAATTTTGGTGCCGCGAAGCCAAAGAGGCCTATTTCACAGGGGACGATAAGCCCGTTGATATGATCCGCCGCCTACCGGGTGGTATCTTGTTTGAAATTCGGATTGACCGCGAAGATGCGGATAAAGTGCTGGATGCGAAGCTAGACGCGCTCAACGGCTATAGCTGGCGCGGGGCCTTTGACTATGCGCTGCGCGAAACGATTGAAACACTCGATAGTCAAGGGGGTGGGCGCGATCCCGATACCGTGCTGCTGACGGGCGGGGCGTCACGCTTGCCGCTCGTGCTCCCCGCGACGCAAAAGGCCTTCCCCAAGGCGCGGGTGATCCGTGGCGCGGAACCAGAATTTGCCATTGCCCGCGGTCTGGCTTGGCTCGGACGGTTTGAGTTTCTACATGAAAGCTTCAAAGCGAAGGTCAGCGATTTGATCGCGCCGGACGGGAAAGTTGCTGAATTGGCGGATGGGTCTGCGCAGTCCTTGGGCGATACGTTGATTCCAACCTTAATCGACGGTCTCGCAGAGGACTGCATTATTCCAGCTTTTAAGCGCTGGCGCTCTGGCGAGACGCGCTCGCTGGCTGATGTAGAAGCAGCGCTATCTATCGCGACGGCGGATTGGTTGCGGAGTGATGCCGCACAGGCCAAACTCGCCCCCGTGGTCAATAGCTGGTTTGCGGGATTACAACGCGATATTGAAACCATTACGGATCCGCTGTGCCGGGATCATGGCCTGCCTGCCATGGTTCTGAGCTTGGACGAGTCCCAACATGTGAGCCAGCACCTAGAAGGCCTGAGCTTAGTGGCCCCTAAAGTGGGCGCGCTGGAAAGTGATACGGCTTTGCTCGGCACGACGCTTGCGGCGATCTTGATCAGCGCGCTGCTGGCTCATGCCAATCTGTTCGCGCCCCTGATTATGAACCCGATTGGTTTGCTGGTGGGTGGGGCCGTGGCGGGCGGAAGTTTTCTTTATGGCAAGAAAGCTCTGGCTGGGAAGTTTCGCGGCACGAATGTGCCCGTTATCGCCCGGCAAATCTTGACCGATGGGCGCATTAAACAGGCCGTTGAAAAACAACGCCCGGAGATGATTAAAGCTGTCCGCAAAGCCTGGGATGAAAACGCCGCCGAGCGCTTTGGGCAAGACCTGACGGATATGCTGGGTCGCGCGTTGCTAGAACGCGCCGATGAGCGCGCTGTCCTGTTCTTGATCTAGTTTAAGAAAGAAAGCTGCGTAGCGGGCAGAGCTGTGGGTTTGCGACGCTGTGTGACGGCTCGTGCCATATCTTCCGGCGAAGGCTCTGTTTCCGCCATCGGCTTGCCAAACGCTGTCATCGGTATGGACGGAACGGATTTTGCGTCCGCTTTGCGCCAGCTATAGACTTTAGCGAGTGGGGAGCCGGGTGGGCAGTACCAGCGCTTTACAGACGCGTCCCACCGCGCCCCCAGGCGCTTCGCCATGTCCCGGTCTTTATAAGCGACATTGATATAGCGCTTTGCCATGGTCCATTCTCCGTTCTAGAATTAGAACATAAAGAGAACATAATGACTTTTCAAGGATAAAAATCCTAATTTAGGATAATCCGGGTAAGCTCGGCGCGGCAGGCGTTTCTGCGATTTGGCTGGCTTGTGGCCAGGCGCAATAGTCGGCCGCGTAATAAGCGCCGGGGCGGAAATTGCCGGACAGGCCAGGTCCGCCAAAAGGCATGGAAGACGCGGCGCCTGTCGTGGGCTTATTCCAATTCACGATCCCAGCGCGCAGACGGGGGCGGGTGTAGGCCCAGAGGTCCGCATCGTCGCTCACCAAGCCCGCAGCCAGTCCAAAGCGTGTGGCATTGGCGCGCTGGATCTGCGCGTCGATCCCGTCAACGCGATAGACCTGCAAGAACGGCGCGAAGATTTC
>CAWUKE010000213.1:0-3437 GCA_963922935.1 uncultured Alphaproteobacteria bacterium
TTGGCCTTTGCAATTGCGGCACTCACGCGCGCGCGGATCGGCTCTAGCGCGGCCGGGTCAGTCATGATCTCTGGTGATGCGTCACTCATGGGGGCGGCGCATAAAGCGCAGGCCCCTCTTTATCAACAGGCAGGCGCAATCGCGGCCCTGTCGGGGGCGCTTCCGCTAAAGTTCTAAGACGTGGCTTGGCGGTGGTCTTTGCCTTTGCGCGGGCCAAAGGTGCGGCGCTCTGTCGGTTGCTTGCCGACGGGCTCAGGCTCAACCACGGGCACGACGACGTCGCGCTTGCGGTAAAGGCCTGGGGCTCCCGCCACCGGGTCGAGCCCAAAATGCATCTCACCAATATGTTCGCCTGTTCCCAGTAAGAGATAGCCATAAGGGCGGATCAGTTTGGCAAGACCGCGCAGAACCCGCACCTGGGCGGGGGCGCTATAGTGTGAAAGCGCGCCGCGGAAAACGACGGCATGATATAAAGTCAAATCCTCTAATCCAGAGAGGAGGTGCATCTCTTGGAAATCGACTCGATCTCGGATTTCAGGCACAATCTGCCATTCATCATCTCCGGTTGGGATAAACCAACGGACCAGGTCCTCCGCGTGAAGTCCGCGCTGGACTTCAAAGTGCGTATAGCGTCCGGTTCGCGCGCGCTCGAGCGCCTGGCTGGGATAGTCAATGCCTGTAATATTGACCTTGATATTATTCAGCTCGCCCCGTTCGCGCCTCGCTTCTGCACGCATGGCGATAGAATAGACGTCCTGACCAGAGCCGCAGCCATAAGAGAGGATATCAACGCGTCCGCCGCCCCGCACTTCGGACAAGGCATCCATCGCGAAGTTCTCTAATATATCGAGAGATTGCGGGTCGCGGTTAAAATGGGTGTCGCGTTCGACCAGCGCACTGACAACCCGCACAGCCAACCGAGTCTGACCAGAGCCGAAAAGCTCTTCAATCATGGCGTCGAGGGAGGCATAGCCTTCATCGCGCGCCAGACTTGCAAGGCGCGTTTCGACGAGAAAGGCATGATCAGAGCCCATCCTTACGCCCGCCAGCTCCAATGTCAGCCGCTTGAGGGCCTCATAATAGCTGGGCTTTAGCGATAGCGCCCCGCGCATTAGGCCGCATCCGTTTGGATCACCCGGATAACAGGCAAGCCAGCCAGCCGAAACTTGGATTCGATAATATCAGAATCAAACGGCTTCATGATATATTCGTCCGCACCGGCGGACAGCGCGGCACGGATTCGTTCAAGGCTGCGCTGTGCCGTGCAGAAAATGATGCGGGTCTTTTCGCCATCGGGGAGGCTGCGAATATCGTCAATGACGTCTGTGGCGGACATGTCGCCGATTTGCCAGTCCAGCAAGATCACATCCGGCAAGCGCATGCGGGCCATGTCCAGCGCGTCTTGACCCGTTTTTGCATCCAAGACGTCATAGCCGAAATCACGGATAATGCGGGCGGCAACACGACGCACCATCAGGGATTCGTCAATGACTAAGCAATGTGGCGTGTCTGTCATGAGGATCCAGCGCCCCCATCGAGCAAGGCCGCCAGTTGCGCACGCAGATCGTCTTCGGTCTCCGGTGTAATTCGCGGCGTAGGGGGCGGTGTCGGTCGATCTTCCAGTGTCGGTTCCGCCTCAAGCGCGACTTTAAAAGGCGCAAACCCGGATCCGCTTATTTCCAGAGCGTCTTGGTCGGGGGCAATATCAATATGCCCCACCCCTTGCAGGGGCATATCGGCGGCGATGCGCGGCTCCAGGCCCTCCCACAGCGCGTCCAGAATTCGTTTTTCCGCGGTCTCACAAATGGAAACACCTTCAAGCGCATAAGACACAGAAAGGGTCTTGCCGTAAACCCGTCCGTGACCCAGCAGACGCTGAACCAAATCCGGCATGGCGGCGTCGAGCGAGACTTGAGGTCCGGGCTGGGGCAAGTGGCTTTCATCCGAAGCAATCTCTGTCGCCGTCGGCTCGGCTGATGCTATCAAACGGTGCAACACAGCCTGTTCATCGCGATTGGCGAATGGAAGAAGCCCTGTCAGGGTCTCGCGGGCCGCGTCAAAAGCGGCCCTGTTATTGGAGGCCCGGTCAATAGAGGCCATGTCGATGGGCGTGGCCTGATTTTCCGTCTCATCTTTTAAGGCCATATCGGCTTCGACTTCGGTCAGACCCTCATCATATTGGCTGAGCAATTTGTTGAGGATGATCAGGCGGCCATCGACCTGGCTCCAATCAATAGGCAAATGCGGACCGTTACAATGGATCAGGCTCATAGCGTCCTGTGCGCTACGATAGACAGCGCGGGCGCGGGCCAGCTTGGCGCCATGTTGGATAAGCGTGAGGCGTTCGCACAGCCAGTGCGGATCGCGACCGGGATCAGAGGGGGCTTTCCGCTCGGCGTAAAGGATCGCCTCCATCTCGACGCGGGCCTTGTCACAAAAGCGCCGCGCGCGGGGCAAATCATCCCCTCGCATCTCGCCCAAAGCGGCTTTTCCACCAACTTCGGTCCCGCGCTGTTGCAGCACAGGACTTTGCGGGCGATCCAAAGTCGCACGGGGGCGATCAGAATTGGGCCAAGGCCTCACAGGCATAATTACCTTCACCACGATCAAGGGCTGCTAACGGCATGTTGCAGCGTTTCATCGTGCTGTGACCGATAATCGTTAATTGCCGCCTAAATGTTGGCGGTCTCTTTGTGGTGTTTTTTGCGCGATTTTAAGGCGGATCAGCCTGAAACATAGGCCACAGAGAATGTAACGGCCTCACCTTCAATTCCTGATTGTGCGGTTCCGCCCTGCTCGCGTGCCATCATGCCCGCATAGAAAGGCTGGATCGTCCGTCCGTCGAAACCGTCCTCTGGCGCGCGGCCGGATAAAGCCCGCGCAACGCCTTCATCCAGGCGCGCTCTCGGGCCTGTCCCCGTGATTGTCAGGGCGTCTTCGGTCGTGTCTATCCGAACCGTCCCGCCGCGGGGGACAGATTGCACACCCAGCATAATGAGGTTCAATAAAAGCCGCGCCCGATTTTTATCCAGCCCATCTGCATGAAACGCAAAGTCTAGCTCCGCTTTGGCGTCCGCAAACATATTCTGGGAAAGGGTCGTCAGCTCTTCTGTGGCGATTATGCCCGGTGCGGAGCCCGCCGCGCCGAAGGCTAAGCGAAGAAATTTGAGCTTGGCGGTGGCTCGTCTGGCGCTGCTGCGCACGAGGTCTAGCGCGTCATCATGCATGTCGGCATTGCTGTCATCGTTCAGGATTTCAATCGCGGTCCCGAGCGCACCAACGGGCGATACGAGATCATGACAGATGCGCGCACAAAGCAGCGCGGCAAGGGTGGAGGGTGTAAGTTTCGGAGCGGTCATAGAGCCAGTTCATACAAGGCGCGGGCGCATTGGCAATGGGCTAGCTTGGGGCAATGGGCTAGCTTGGGGCAATGGGCT
>CAWUKE010000214.1:0-3362 GCA_963922935.1 uncultured Alphaproteobacteria bacterium
TCGGATCGAACCCCATTTTTGATCCGGGCCCAATCCGACCCAGCGTCGGCGCGAGATCAAAGCGAAAACCATCGACACCGAACGCTTCCACCCAATAGCGCAGACTTGTCAGCGTCAGGTCTCGCACCGCCTTACATCGCATGTCGAGCATATTGCCCGTGCCGGTATGGTTGATGTAAAAACGGCGGTCCTCCTGCAGCGCATAATAGGAGGCATTATCGATGCCTTTGAAGGACAGCGTCGGGCCGAGATGCCAGCTTTCCGCCGTGTGGTTATAGACCACGTCGAGGATAACTTCGATCCCGGCGGCGTGCAGCGCACGGACTGCATCCTTCCATCCATCTGCGCCGTTCGGCCCCAGATAAGGTGCGTGCGGGATGAAATAATTGATGGGGTTATAGCCCCAATAATTGGAAAGGCCGAGGTGCGTCAGGCGCGGTTCCGAAAAGAAGGTCTGCAGCGGCAGGAATTCAATCGCGGTGATGCCAAGGTCTTTGAGATAATCGACCATGGAGGGGATGGCGTCGGCTGTGCCGCGCAACCCCTCATTAATATCGGGGTGGCGTTTTGTGAGGCCTTTGAGGTGGGCTTCGTAGATTATGGTGTCTGACCACGGCGTGTTGGGACGGTCCCAGGCCTTTGCCTCTTCCACCGCCGTGACCACACAGCGTGGCATATAGGGCGCGCTATCCTGATCGTTAAACCTCAGGTCATCTTCGCCCAAATGGCCATAGATCGCGGGGTGTTCGATAATCTCGCCCGACAGCGCTTTCGCATAAGGATCGATGAGAAGCTTGTTCGCGTTAAACCGATGACCGTTTTGCGGGTTCCAAGGGCCATCGACGCGGTAGCCATAAAGCTGCCCTGGCCCCACATCCGGCACGTCAACGAACCAAACATCGCCCTCGCGGGTGAGTGGAACGTGCCGCTCTGCATCGCCCTCAAACAGGCAGAGCGTCACGGCACTGGCATTATGACTCCAGAGGGAGAAGTGCGTGCCCTTCGCGTGGGGATGCGCGCCAAGCATGGGGCTAGCCAGCATAGAGCGCGGCATAGTCCCGCGCGGGGCCGGACCAGCTAAAGTCCTGATCCATAGCATTCGCGATCATTTTCGCCCAAGCGTCTTGATCGGCATAAAGGGCGAACGTCTGATCGACCGCACTCCACAGCATATGGGCCGAGACAGGGGCAAAGCTGACCCCGGTTGCCACGCCCGATTGCTGCGCCGCGGGTGTTGCGCCGATGACCGTGTCCATCAATCCGCCTGTCCGCGAGACAATCGGGATCGTGCCGTACGCCATGGCGCAAAGTTGTGTCAGGCCGCAGGGCTCAAACCGCGACGGGATAAGGATCGCGTCTGCCCCGGCTTGGATTTGGTGAGCCAGCGGTTCGTCATAGCCGATGGTGACACCGACTTGGGTGGGATGGCGTTCGCGCGCTTGGCGGAAGGCTTGTTCGATGGCCGCATCGCCAGAGCCGAGCAGGACGAACTGCCCGCCCCGCGCGACAATCCCGTCCAGCAAAGCCGGAACAAGGTCCAGACCCTTTTGTTCCGTGAGGCGAGAAATGACGCAAAAGAGCGGGCCTTTCGCATCCGGGGCCAGGCCAAACTGATCTTGCAGCGCGCGCTTGCAGGCCGCTTTGCCGGACAGGTCTGTAGCGGAAAAATTTGCGGCGATGGCGGCATCCCTAGCTGGGTTCCACACGTCCGGATCAATCCCGTTAATCACGCCCCGGAGTTTGTCTGAGTGCGCGCGCAGCAAGCCCCCAAAACCCATGCCAAATTCATCGGTTTGAATTTCCAGCGCATAGGTCGGAGAGACGGTCGTGACCTGATCGGAATAGACAATGCCGGCTTTGAGCGTGGAGAGCTGTTCCCAATATTCGACATCATCCCACATGGCGCGGGGCAGCCCTGTGCCACCAAACACATCCCGCGGAAAGACACCTTGGAAGGCTAAATTGTGAATGGTGAAGACCGTGCGGATATTTTTCGCGCCGTCGGCGTTCAGAAACGCCGCTGTCAGCCCCGCCTGCCAGTCATGGGCATGAACGACGTCAAAAGCTTTGCGACGCCCAATCCCTTGCGCGATCTGCGCCGCCACATGCGAAAAGACCGCAAAGCGCGGGCCATTACCGTCTTGCGCATAAGGATCACCGTCAAAGCCAAACAGGTCCGGACTAACCACCACAATGACGGAAACGCCCGTCTCGCTTTTGCCGCTCACAAGCTGCGCCTCATGACCGAAGAGGGTTTTGATTGTTGTGAAGCGGCGTTTATTTTTTAGGCGCTGCAGAACGGCAGGGAAACCCGGCAGGACAACTGTGCTCTCGTCCGCTAGCGCACGTGGCAGAGCCCCCACCACATCGGCGAGCCCGCCCGTCTTGATAAGCGGATACATCTCTGAAGCCACATGAAGAATGCGCATAATAAAAGGCCGCTAATGTGAGCCGAAAGGCTAGTCCAGTCCGACCTTGTCCAAATTGTCAATCATGGCCTGCGTGATCAGGCAGACGCCATTTTCAGTGCGATAAAAGCGCTTGGCGTCCAGTTCCGGGTCGTTCCCGACCGCAAGACCTTTGGGGATCTGCACGCCGCGATCAATCACAACATTCGTCATTTGCGTAACTTCGCCCACATCTACACCCGGTAAGACAATCGCGCGCTTGAGCGAGCTATAGCTATGCACATAGACATTGGTAAAGAGCAGGCTTTGATCGACCCGCGCGCCGGAGACGATGCAGCCCGCACTGACGACCGAATTCACCGCATGGCCCCGCCGCCCGACCTCGTCATGAATGAATTTCGCGGATGGGGCGAGTTCGGAATAAGTCCAGATCGGCCAGTCCGCGTCATAAAGGTTCAGCGCCGGCTCAAACGAACAGAGGTCCAGATTGGCTTCCATATAAGCATCGACAGTTCCCACATCGCGCCAATAGGCTTCTTCCTCGCCGTCTGATTTGACGCAGGATTTGGTAAAACGATGGGCCTGCGCTTTGCCGTGTTTGACAATATAGGGAATGACATTCTTGCCAAAATCGCGATCCGTTTCCGGATCGGCCGCATCGCGCTTGAGCTGTTCAAACAAGAATTCTTTATCGAACACATAAATGCCCATACTGGCCAGGCAGATATCTTCGCTGCCCGGGATCGTCGGCGGGTTAGCCGGCTTTTCGACAAAATCCGTGATGCGGTCCGTGCCATCGACATGCATGACGCCAAAGCCTTTGGCCTCTTCCTTGGACACGAGCAGACAGCCAACCGTCACATCCGCGCCGGAGTTCACATGCTCTTCCAGCATGATCTCATAATCCATTTTATAGATATGATCCCCCGCCAGCACGACGATATATTCGACGTT
>CAWUKE010000215.1:0-3343 GCA_963922935.1 uncultured Alphaproteobacteria bacterium
TGTCGCTCAGCGATGGGCCCGTCCGTAAAGCGCTGAGGCTTTGCGCGTGGGCTGAAGTGGAGATAGCCGCCAATAAGACAGACAAAAGAACGGACGCAGACCGACGAGACGTGACGCGGCTTAAAGGGTCTAGCGCAGAGGTCCAAAATTTCGTCCAAACGGCCGAGCTAAATCTATCCATGTCTGTCACCCCAGAAAATGCTCTCAAGCAAAATGATCTGGGGGAAGCTTAACATGGCCGATCATCGACCTTCTCACTCGTTCGAATGAGGGCAGCGCGAAAGGCGCGGGCTGTGAAGATATTTATTCGGTGTCGAGGACGTCTTCCATCAGGGCGAAGACATCGACATTATCGACATAGAGACCCTCCCACCCATAGGGTTCACCCCAGAGCTCGGCGGCCTTCCTATCAAGGCGACGACCCGGCGTTAGGCGATCCGCCCCCTTCCCAATCGCCCAGAGGGGCACCAGCTCGTTCGTGTGGTTGCCAGAGGCAAACTGATATCCGGGTAGCGCCCCCGCGCCGCGATCTTGCACGGCGAGGAAGTCGTTAAACATATCCTCCGCTGGATCAAAACGCGCCGCTTTGATGGTGTCATCATCACGGCTTGCCGCAACAAATCCCCCTTCACTATTGGTCCAAGTCCCCTCGCCCCAAATACCGCCTGTTTCATGATCGGCAGTGATGATCAGAAGCGTATTGTCCCAGCTCGATTCCGTCTCAACCCATTCAATGACCGCATCAACGGCCTGATTAAAGTCAATCTGCTCTTCGATAAAGCGCGGCATATTATTGGCGTGGCCCATCCAGTCCACAGCGCCGCCTTCAATCATCAGGAAGAAACCGTCTGGATCCTGATCAAGGACATTCAGCGCGCCTAAGCTCATCGTTGCGAGGTCTGGAACGTCCGGATTAAAGGCCATACCTGAGACGGTCTCAGCGCTAGCCCCGAGGCCTTCGCGACTGGCCTGTAAGGTGGAGCCTGTGCGCGCAATGCCCACGACACGCGACGGCGTATCAGTTCCGCGCGCAAGGGCCTCAAAATCAGATTTTGCATCAATAAAGGTAAAGCCGTTCAGGCCCGCTTCGCTCGTCAGAGCTGTCAGCGTATCCGAGCCGCCCACATATTGATACGCTTTCTCCCCACTGGGATTGATAGGCTTGCCACTATCATCATAAAGCGGGTGTCCACCGCCCATGATGACCGCAAGGTCGCTGGCGACCATTTCGTCAAAAATCTCATCATAGTTCCGACGCGCCTCATTATGGGCAATCACGGCAGCTGGGGTCGCATGAGACGCCATGACAGAGCTGACTGCGCCCGCTGCAAAGCCGCGATCCATGGCGATTTCCGCAATGGTTTCGAACGTGTCTTCGCCGCGCCAATCCATATTGATCCGACCGTTCGCCGTTTTCTGCCCGGTCATCAGCGCCGTACCCGCCGCCGCACTATCGGTGTAGCTCGTGTAACTCGCTCCAATCGGGGCAAAATCATTACGGAATGTATTCTGAAAATCATCCCATCGTGTTGTTGGGTCATAGATCTGCGGCACGGCAGCAACGGCGTTTGCCGCATCGGTAGACCGCGTGATCAGATTACCCGCTGCATCCGTCACATTCAGCGCCGTATGGGACATGCCGTAGACAATAGGCTCAGTCCCGTCAGGGCGCACGACTTGATAGGTCTGTTGCCCGGCTAAGCCCTGATAGTAATCGGTCGCGAGCCAGCCATTAAAGCCAATACCATCCGAGATCATCAGGATCACATTCGTTTTGTCAGACCCAAGCGAGGAACTCGCGACCGGTGTCTGAGGTCCTGGCACGCTTGTACAAGACGCTAAGACTAAAGCTGCCGCGAAGAGACATAAGCGGTTTCGGTTCATCTGACTTATCCTATTCATGGGTCGCTATATTTCTTCTCTAACGGTTTTGAAGGTGACGTGTCGCGCTCTATAACGACAATATTCACAGCGATTGTGACAAATCAGAGAAATATGCCGCGGCTGCTCTCAGGCAATCGAAATTTCACGACACTAGCAGTATGAAACAAAACCGCAGAGCGAGACCTCATGGCTGATGGGTTCAAAGAGGAAGCGTCTCGCCCTATCAAAGCGGGTAATGATCACGCCCCTGCTCATCGGCCTCGTCCTGACCATAGGTCTTATAGTGGTGTCCCGCTCTATCGCTCTGGACCGGGACCCTGCCGCTTATGCCACGACGATGATCGCCATTGCGCTGTTTTACGTTGTGTTCGCGATTGAACACGGCGACAGTCTTACGCTCATCATCAACGTTGTTCTGGCTCTGATGTTTATTGTCGGGGCACTGATCGGTTATGTGAAATCCGTCCGCCTGATCGCCTTCCTCTTAATCGGGCATGGCCTCTTCGATGCGGCCTATCATTTTGCCTTTCACGACCATTCCCCCGCCCCGCACTGGTGGGCGCCTTTTTGTTTTGGTGTCGATTTTGTACTCGGGGGCTATCTGCTCTGGTTAGAGAAGACCAACCCGCTCAAGCGCTAGAGACTGACGCCGCCAGGACGTCAGCCCCAGTTGGCCCATGCGCTAAGACTGGGCCTCTCACCACACTTAAAAGCGGGGGCGCTGACCTTGCATCCCACCGGGTGGGCCGCCCCGGCGCTCCCGACGCAAATCTTCCATTTCCGCCATTTCCTCAGTCGTGATCTGGCCATCACGATTACGGTCTTGGCGATCAAACAGGCGAAGCGCGCTATCAGCAAATTCGTCTTCGGATAATGTGCCGGAGGCATCGCGGTCGAGCCGCGCAAATTGCGAGCCCATATTACCGCGCTGTCCGCCCATACCGGGTCCGGGATTAGGTTGATCGCGATATTCTTCCCAAGACAAAAGGCCGGATCCGTCTGTATCAATTCTGGCAAAGCGTTCCGCAGACAGGGCGCGAATATCTGTCTCGCTGATCACGCCATCTCCATCTCTGTCTTGTCGATCGAAAGCGGCTTGCCCGCGCTCAGACAGGGTGGGGGTTGAGGATGTCGCACAAGCCGACAGCCCGCCAACGCTCCCAAGGCTGATGAGTAGAACAGAAAAGTGGGACGAACGGATCATAAGGAAGCCTTTTGAAATTATCTGCACCATTCACGAAAAGGGCGCAAAGTTCAAACGGTCCCCTCTTAAATCTCCTTCACAGCTTTTTGTGAAAAGGCTGTAAGGCACAGGGTTCATGGACGTGACGCAGATGTTTGATGCGTGTCCGTCGCCGCTATTTCATGGCGAACGCGACCCGCGAGAAGGATCGCCAGACCTATCGCCCAACTGCCCCATTTTTCAATCATGTCGGCAAGCGTTCCTGGGAGGCTATAG
>CAWUKE010000216.1:0-3334 GCA_963922935.1 uncultured Alphaproteobacteria bacterium
TTCAATATGGAAAGGCCAACCTCGGCGCACATTCCATCTCGGCCCTGCAAAGCTTCTCGGCCCCAGCTATTTTACAGAGCGATGCCACAACAGAGGACCTTGTTCGGCTCATGAAAGGCGATCCAGACGCTTTCAACCGCTGGGAAGCCGGACAAACTTTGGCCCGTCGCTTACTGGCCGATTTTGCCAAAGCCCTTGAGGCGGGTCGTGCGCCTAAAGCCGATCGCAGCCTCGCCCTCTATACAGAAGCCCTGCACGAAACGCTGCAGGATGATCAGTTTGACACAGCTTATAAAGCGCTGGTCCTTACACCGCCGACGCATATGGAAATCCTGATGCGCGCCGCGCCCGTCGACCCCATTGCCGCGTTTGAAGCCAGCAATTGGTTAAATCGATCTATTGCCGACGGCCTTCGCGACACGCTTCTGACCAAGTACCGTAATTTACATGATACAGGCCCGTTCTCGCCAGATGCTGAGGCGGCAGGACGGCGCGCGTTGAAAAATCGATGTCTGGCATTACTGGCCGCGCGCTTTGATCCGCTGGCCGCGCAACTGGCCAGTCAACAACTCGACAATGCCACCAATATGACGGATGAGATCGGGGCGCTTATCACTCTGTCCCGTTTAGGCGGACAGCGCGTTGAGCAAGCGCTCGGCACCTTTTTCGATAAATGGTCAGAAGAACCACTCGTCTTGGACAAATGGTTCTCCGTTCAAGCCATGCGTCATCACGCAGACGGGATTTCCGCCCTAGAGGCGCTGACGCAGTTGGAGTGTTATGAACGGAGCAATCCAAATCGTGTCAGAGCGCTCGTGGGCAGCTTTGCGATGGGCAATATCCCGCTATTCCACGTGCGAGATGGTAGCGGTTATGCTTTCTTCGCAGACCAAGTCATGGACATGGACGGCCGTAACCCGTCAGTTGCGGCTCGCCTTCTCGGGGCCTTTGAGGTCTGGCCGAAACTCGATCCGCAAAGGCAGGCTTTGGTTCGCCAAAACTTGGACCGAATTATCGCGCAAAAGCCGAGCAAAAATGTTCTGGAAATCGCGCAGAAAATCCGCGGCTAAGCGAGATCAGCTCGCAATATAAGCGCGGACGCGGCCCGCAATTTCTTGCGGGCTGGAGCGGTTTGTAAACAGGTCAACAAACTTCCCATCGCGGCCCATCAGAAGGATCATATCTTGATGATCCATCGTGTAGTCCGCTGCGCTGTCTTCTAGCGGTACTTTTTGGGCGTAAACCTTATAGGCAGTTTTGATCTGCTCAATCTGTTCAGGCGTGCCTGTGAAACCGCGCATACCGATCGGGAAACTGTTGTTGGTTACATAAACCGCAAGCTGTTCAGGTGTATCTCTTTCAGGATCAACGGTGACAAAAATGAACTGAACCTCTTCTGCCGCCGCGCCCATCAATTCTTGCGCCCGTCCCATTTTGGATAACGCCGTCGGGCAGACATCCGGGCAATAAGAGAAGCCAAAATAGAGGAGATTAGGCTGCCCTAACAGAGCGTCTTCAGTGACTGTTTCGCCTTGATCATCGACAAGCGTAAAAGCGCCGCCGATCTGTGCTTCGCCAACACTTGTGACATTCGCGCCAGAGCGGGCTACATCTGTTGTCGTCACGGAGTTCCCACACCCGATCACAGCCATCGAGGCGAACAAACCAATACTCATCTGCGCTAGCCTAGAGCCGGAAATGAACCCGCCTGTTTTGGAAGAGGACTGGGATAATGTCTCATGGTCAAAGGTCATGTGACGTATATAGATCATCTGAATGGCGACACTAGGCACAAATGAACGCACCGACTGACATAAGCCTTGATAGCTCGCCGGTTGATTTGTGGCGGCCCTCCCCGCGGCAACTCACCGGCGCTTTACGGCGTTACACCCTTGTCTTGCTGCGCTGGGGCGCAGTGTTTGGACAACTTTTTACCCTGATCATCGTCAGTCAAGCCTTGGGATTTACATTTGCGGTCGGCCCGTCACTAGCCGTGATTGCTGTCGCGGCCATCGTCAACACGATCGTGGCGCTTACCTTGCCGCTCGACCGTCGTGTCTCTGATACAGAAGCGATTGCGCAGCTCTGCTTTGATATCGCGCAACTCGGGCTTTTGCTTTATTTTAATGGCGGCATCGAAAACCCGTTCGCGATATTGTTCCTCGCGCCTGTGGTGACCAGCGCGACGACCCTATCACGCCGCGTGCTTGCCACTGTTGCGACCTTTGGATTTTGCGTCGCTCTCGCCCTGCTGTTCTGGCATCAACCTCTGCCTTGGACGCCCGGTGTCCCCTTTGAGTTGCCGCCAATTTACGATCTCGGCTTATTGTCCGGGATAGTCGTCGGAACGGCTTTCACCTCCCTCTATGCGTGGCGCGCGACGAAAGAGAGTCGCAAGATGAGCGCGGCGCTATCAGCAACAGAGCAAATGCTCGCACAAGAACAAAAGCTTTCCGCACTTGGATCACTGGCGGCAGCCGCCGCACACGAGCTTGGAACGCCTCTCGCGACCATTGCCGTCACAGCGAAGGAAATGCGCCGGGAACTCCCCGAGGGTCATCTACGCGAAGATGCAGAACTCATGATGAGCCAAGCACAGCGTTGCCGGGCGATCCTAGAACAACTCGCCCTGCGCGGCGATAGGCCAGACGTGATCCACGAAGCGCTGAGCCTTGAAGATCTGCTGGAGGAAGCGGCTGAAGGTTATATTGATCGCGGCGTTGATATCACGATTGAAGGTCAGCAAACACTGTCCGGTCCGCCGCTAAACATTCAGCGACGACCCGAGCTTCTTTACGCTTTGAAAAACTTCATCGAAAATGCGGTTAGTTTTGCGACGACCCGCGTCATATTAACAGCCGCCGTCAATGATAACGACATCACGCTGACCATTGATGATGATGGCCAGGGCTTTGATCCACTTATCCGGCCGAGGCTAGGACAGCCCTATGTGACGTCTCGCGCTAAGGCAGGCAAAGCGGGCGGACTAGGGCTTGGTGTCTTCATCGCGACAACGCTCGTTGAGCGCACGGGCGGACGCACAGAGTTTGAGAATTCTCCCTCAGGCGGCGCCCGCGTTCAGTGTCGTTGGCCGATCTCAGCGCTTCAAGCGAGCGCCGCCTGAGTGGATAACATCTGCGTTACTATGACGCAAAGTGGGACCCAACAGCACCTCTCATCCGTATTCTGAATGAACCTAACTGGATATGATGATGAGTGAGTATAATTTACCTTCTGATGCAACTTTGATGATCTTGGACGATGACGCCCCGTTCCGGACGCGCCTAGGACGCGCAATGGAACAGCGTGGTTTTGACGTTCAAACTGTTGAAAC
>CAWUKE010000217.1:0-3263 GCA_963922935.1 uncultured Alphaproteobacteria bacterium
GGCGTGAAATGCGTGCGGCCATCCGCCGTGTCAGGAGCGGGCGAGACAGTCGCGGCATTGGCCGTCCACATGCAGGACGCGCTGCTGACATTGGCGACGAGGGCCGGGTTTGCGGCGAAAGCGCTTTGTAAAATGTTCGCATCAGCTCCGGCGAAACCGAGCTGTCGCAGGACCTGAATACGCGGCCCATCATGCGGCGGCAGTACCCCTTGCGGAATACCAAGATCGATCAGTCGTTCCATCTTATCGAGGCCTTGGAGGGCCGCCGCGCGCGGATTGCTGATCCGGCCTTTATGCTTGGCTGACGCGATATTGCCGCGGGACAATCCCGCATAATTATGCGTCGGCCCGACCAGGCCGTCGAAATTCATTTCTTGAAACGTGTCACTCATTGTCGGCGGTCCTGCGCGAGTGCAATGCGGCAATCGCCGAGCGGTTCCGCATCTTTGTGAACTTGCCCCGTAGAGAGATTGCCTGTCGTCAGTGTGGCGCGAAAGTCCATCCCTTCCCCTTTAAAGGCAAGCAGGCGCTGAGGTCCGTCACCATAGCCCGTGCGGTTTTTGGCTGTACGCGCAATCAATGTGCGATCCACACGGCACTCAATGGCAGGTCCGCCATCAAAGATATCGCAGAGCTCCGTCGGCTCAAATCCAGCCCCCATAAGCAGGTTCATGGCCCCGCGGCTGATCTCATGCGGACGACCCACACAATGGCGCGCGGCGTCTGGCAGCAAGTTCATCAAGATGGGAAGGCTGGGTAAAAGTTCGACGATGAAACGCCCATCACTGGCCGAAAGGCGATCGGCGATCGCAAAGTCAGTCTGAATAAATTTACGCGTGATATGTTCCCAAAACGGGCTCACGCCATCGTCATCCACCCAGCCCCGAATGTCGGCCATCAGGCGACGATCAAAAAGGTGATGGTGATTTTCGATGAAGCAAAGCCGCCCCAAACTTAGCAAGCGGGCGACGCCTTTGCCGCGCGCTTCAGGCGCAAGGTAGATAGACGCCAGCTCTGACCATCCGTCAAAATCAGTTGTAAGTTGGATCGTTTCATATTCTGTGCGCAAGTCCATCTGGCTGGAATGCCGGGCGTGGCGCGATCGCTTGAAGGAATAGAACGGCCGTTCCACCCCGAGCTTGGGGATGATGCCAGAGATTCCCATAACTTTGCCGTCGCGCTCGACGACAAACAGCAAGCGGTTGGCCGCTTCGTTTCCGGCTAGAAACTCTACTGTCGCCTCGACATAGGCGCGCACGCCCTCTTCGGTGCGCGGCACAGTCGTCAGGCCCGCCTCCGCCTCACGCGTGAAGGCAAAGATCGCCGAAATATCTTCAGAGGTCGCGAGACGAAAGATGTCCAAGACGAGGGGCCCCGTGCATCGGGCGCGAGCCGATCCGGGACGGACACAGCAGTCGCGCGCTAGGATGCTCGATAACGGAAGCGGCTTTGCGGCGCAAGTTGGGGTTTGAAGGGAAAATCCGTACCGGTGGTCGGACTCGAACCGACACGCTCTAGGAGCACGGGATTTTGAATCCCGCGTGTCTACCAATTCCACCACACCGGCGACGGAGAGGTGCCCTCTAGAAGTGAGAGGATAGGGCGTCAATAAGGGGCTTGCAGCGAAAGCGAGCCGCGATCCTCTCACCCAGCTGCAAAACGCTGTCGCGCTGTCTTTACTTCGTCCTAATCTCTTTTCACTAGCCCGCTCCAATGAAAGGTCGTCTGGCATTTTTAGAGCGGTGGTATGAAGCCGTAAAACGCGCCGCGCGGCATCGTCGGGCTGAGCCTGTATTGGCAGGTGTTTCCTTTGTGGAGAGTTCGTTCTTCCCAATCCCGCCAGATGTGATGCTGATACCTATGGTCCAAGCTGCGCCTGAACGGGCGTGGCGTTATGCCTTTGTCTGTACCATTGCTTCTGTTTTGGGCGGCGTATTCGGATATCTGCTAGGCTTGTTTCTATTCGATGCGCTAGCAATGCCGGTGCTCGAACAACTCGGTAAAGCCGATAGTGTTCAGGACTTCTCGGGCCGGGTCGAACAATATGGGGCTGTCGCTGTCTTCGGGGCTGGCCTCACACCATTTCCCTACAAAGTGATCACCATTATGAGCGGGGCCTTGAAGATCAATTTCGCGATTTTCATGGTCGCGAGTGTGCTGTCTCGCGGTTTGCGCTTCTTCTTAGTGGCTGGGATTGTCAAAGCCGCTGGACCAAAGGCCGAAGAAATCATGAAAGAGCATTTCGGCTGGTTTACGCTCGGTCTGTTCGTGATTTTGGCCCTGCTTTATTGGGCCTATATGGCCCTGATGCATTAAAGCGTTTCGACGGTCCGCCGGATAAAAGCTGTCGCCTCATCCGCATTATCAGGCAATTGCTCGGGCTGAATGACCTCTCCAAAGGTGAGCTTAAAGAGACGGTGCTTTTTATTCAGCATTTCCCGGAACAGGGTAATGTCGCGCAACTCACCATTTATGCGGTGGAAGAAATAGTAAAGCGAGCTATTCCGCGCCTGCATACGCAGCGGCACGACAGGGACGCCGTATTTCTTGGCGACCATAGCGGCGCTTGATTCCCAAGGTTGATCAACGATTTGACCATTCCAGCGGCGCCTGGCGAGACGCCCGCTGGGGAAGATCACAATACATTTTTCGGCTTTAATCGCCTTACGCATTGCGAGCAGCGTTTCGCGCGTTTTGGTCACGCTCCGCTTTTCTTTCACCCACTCGACGGGAATGATGATGTCTTCGCCCTTGGGGATTACGCGTAAGGCATCAGCATTGGCCAAATACATATGATCGCGTCGGCGATCGCGAATAGCCTGAAAGACGGCGAGGCCGTCTGCCAGACCCGTCGGATGATTGCTGATAATGATGCAGGGGCCTTTGCTTGGCAGGTTAGAAAGTCCCTCAACAGCCGTGCGCGGACTAATGTGGCGAGAGACCATGCGAAAGGCATCAAAGCCGCTCATGGGCTTAATCGCATTGGCCAGGAAGACGGCGGCATCATAGGCCAGCAGGCGATAAAGCGCAGGACGAATAGCCTTCCACAGGTGTGGACGCCCCACCAAAGTAGGCGCCCTTTCTTCGATCAATTGTTCGACAATATGCACGAGGCTCGTCTTGACCGTCCGAATCCGTCTTGGCAAGCGCACGACTATGGCTGCGTCTGATCCCTATACAGTTCTGTTTCTGTGTACGGGAAACAGTGCGCGTTCTATCCTTTCAGAGGTTTTGTTACGCGACCTCGGCGGCGCTCGCTTTCG
>CAWUKE010000218.1:0-3261 GCA_963922935.1 uncultured Alphaproteobacteria bacterium
CACAGGGACAGGCTATCCCCGCCTCTGATCCCACACCGCCACCCGCCCCACGCGCTATTGATGCCGTGGCCGACCTGATCAACACGTCGGGCGAGGCCGTTGGCAAAGCGCACTTCTATAAGGGCTCCAATGGGGTTGTGATGCGCCTTTCCGTCAGCGGTGTAGCGCCTGGCATTCACGGTATGCACTTTCACGCCAAAGGCACGTGCGAAGACCCTGACGAGGGGTTCAAAGCGACCGGCGGTCATATCATGCCGCTGGGCAAACCTCATGGATATATGCATCCGGACGGGCCGCATGCGGGCAACCTGCCCAACCTGATTGTCGGCGAAAGCGGGCGCGCGACGGTCGAGCTATATTCCGGCCTTGTTACACTAGACGAAGGCGCGGCCGCTCTATTGGACGAAGATGGCTCAACCTTGATCATTCACGCCAATGAAGATGATCATGTGACCCAGCCCATTGGCGGCGCTGGCGGGCGCGTCGTCTGCGGTGTGGTTAAACGCCCATAGGTCGCCGTCTGTCACGTCACTTATTCCGCTTTAATTCCCTGCGCTGAGACCCTAACGCCCTCTTAACCATAATCTGTCACGGCGACGACTGGTTAGGGAGTATTGTCGCTTTGACACTCATTGGGATCATTGAAGCCTTCATCGGCGGCAGCGAGCCAAAGTCGAGCCGTGAGCGGCTCCTCGTCCGCATCGTCGCGCTGACCTGCCTCGTCCTGATTGTTGGGCAGAGCTTCAACCTCATATCGATGTCGCTCATGTTTGAAGGGTGGAGCCCCCTTCACAATATTTCTGTTGCTTTCCTCGCAACAACGCTTGTGATTGCATGTCTGTTACGCTGGACACGAAACGCCACAATTTTCGGGGTCGTTTTTACGTGCCTCTTCCTCACCGCCCTCACCGCGTCGGCGATGACGTCTGACGATGGCATCTATAGCAGTTCGGGGATCAACACGTCCCTCACGCCCGCTTTCATCGCTGTTATGGCCTTGATCGGATTGCTCGGATCACGTCTGGCGGCCTTAATCTGCCTTTTGGTCAGCTCCGTGCTGATTTGGTATCTTTACAGTCTAAGCATGGGGCCCATGAATGTTCCTGTGCTGGGCGACGCCCCTTATCACCGCGCCTTTCAGCTTCAACTCTCGATTGTTCTAACAGCCTCTATCACCGTTCCGATTGGTGAAATTGTCTACAAAACACTCGACGATCTGGAAGAACAGCGCGACCGCGCCGAACGGGCCGAAGCCGAAAGGGCAGATTACATCGCCACTGTCAGCCACGAAGTCCGCACACCGCTGAACGGCGTGCTCAGCCTGTCCGATCTTCTGCTCCAAACAGACTTATCCAAACAGCAGCGCGAGATCGCCACACTTATGCATCGTAGCGGCGTGAATATGCTGGAAATGATCAACTCTGTTCTGGACACAGCGAAAGCCGAAGAAGCCGGCGCCGCTGAATTCCGCCCTCTTAACGTCAATGCTATTCTTTCTGAGGTTCGCGATCTCTTTGCTTGGAGCGCCAATAGTAAGGGGCTTTGGATCGGCATCGATATACGCGGCGATATCGCCGAAAGCCTGCAAGGCGACCCGCGCTATATTCGTCAAATTCTCTCTAACCTCACCTCCAATGCGATCAAATTCACGCAAGACGGGGGCATTCGCATTGGTGTCGGCGCCGCCAAACCCGACGAGACAACCCAAGCCATCACCTTTTATGTGCAGGACACCGGACCTGGTATTTCGAAGGCTGACCAAGCCAGAATTTTTGACCCCTTCATTCAATCGGAAACTGCCAAAGGCGCCGGAAAACGCGGCACGGGCTTAGGCCTTTCGATCTGTAAGCGGCTTGTGCGCGCAATGGGTGGCGAGCTTCGTTTGCGGAGTTCTGAAGGGCGCGGATCTATATTTCATTTCACGCTCGATCTGCCTCTCGATAAAACAGAGACAAATACCGAAACGGCAACCGTTTCGCTCAACGAAGCCGCTTAGGTTTCGCTTAAAAACCAAGCAAGACAGACGCCGCTTTCAGCGCTAAGACGCGCTTTATGCTGTCGGTACTCGATATTTTCCGGATTGGGATTGGGCCGTCTTCGTCGCATACGGTGGGGCCGATGCGTATCGCGGCGCGCTATCGGCGGCGCCTCCTCAAAAAAGGCTTGCGGCCGGATCGGCTGAGCCTCGTCTTTCGGGGCTCACTCGCTTTTACGGGCGAAGGACACGGCACCTTTCGCGCCGCAAAACTTGGCCTTCTCGGCTTTCGTCCGGAAACGATCAATATGGCCAAGGCGGAAGCCGGATTGGCCATGTTAAATGAAAGCCAAGCCCTGCCGGACGGGACAAAGGTTGAGATCGAAATCGACTATGAAACCCCCACACGGCTTCACCCCAATGAAATGGTGATCTTTGCCTATAAGGACGGCGCGCAAATTGATCGTCGCACCTATTATTCCACGGGCGGCGGTTTCATTGCCAGCCACGCGCAACTGGCCAAACCGGCTGTCGACGATTTGGTCGAAACGGGCATTGACGTGCCCTTCCCGTTCGGATCTGCCGAGGAGCTTCTGCTGACCTGCGCACAAGTCCGGAAGCCAATCAGTGAAATTATCCTCGCTAATGAAGATGCCCGTCGGGAGCGCGCTGTGACCGATCAAAAACTCGATCATATCGCCGATGTCATGATGCAGAGCGTGGATCGCGGTCTGCAGGCGACAGGCGTGCTGCCCGGGTCTTTGAGGGTGCAACGCCGGGCGTCCCATCTCTGGGATCGTTTGCAAGGCGCGCCGTCGAATGAGCGCGAGGCCTTATTTGACTGGCTGAATGTCTATGCGATGGCGGTGAACGAAGAAAATGCCGCCGGGGGTCAGGTCGTGACCGCGCCCACGAACGGCGCCGCAGGTATCATCCCGGCGGTCATCCGGCATTATTGTTATGAAGACGACCGGCTGCAGCTAGATAAGGTTCGGCAATTCCTTCTCGCCGCGGGCGGCATCGGACTTCTTTACAAACAACGCGCGTCAATTTCGGGCGCAGAAATGGGCTGTCAGGGCGAAGTGGGCGTCGCCTGCTCTATGGCGGCGGGGGGCCTCGCCTCTATTTGGGGCGGCACACCGGAACAGGTCGCCAGCGCCGCCGAGATCGGTATGGAACACAATCTCGGCCTCACCTGTGATCCGGTCGGCGGCCTCGTCCAAGTGCCCTGCATTGAGCGCAACGCCATCGGCGCAGTGAAGGCCGCCAATGCGGCCCGCCTCGCC
>CAWUKE010000219.1:0-3247 GCA_963922935.1 uncultured Alphaproteobacteria bacterium
AGGTGACGCCCCGCCATAAAGCATGTGATAGCCGATCACCCAGAACATCAGACCCGCCACAGAGTAGAGCGTGATGTTCTTCAGGCATTGCAAGGATACGTTTTTGGTGCGGACAAAGCCCGCTTCCAGCATGGCGAAGCCTGCCGCCATCCACATGACCAAAAAGCCGCCAATTAAGAAGAGCAGCGTATTTAAGATAAACTGCGTTGAGTTTGCCGCCTCCACGACAACGGGCGCATCTTGCGCGAGTCCGATGGCCGGTAGCGCAGTGAGCGCGGCGGCGATCCCGAGTTTTTGGCCAATTCGGCGCATGGGTGTTCCCTCCATTAAAATATCCCGAACGGGACATGCGCGAGGGGGAAAGCGGATTTGAGTCAGGAGCGCGGCAGAGACGGGCGTCGTTGACAGACGCCGCATCCCTGTGCGCCAAAATTAGGCGCGTGCCTTAATCCTGTGCAAAGCGTGTCAGCCCGCCACAGGCCTCAGCACTAATCCAATCGATTACGGATCATGCGGCGGCGCTCCACAGAGCTACGGATGCCGAGGCTTTCGCGATATTTGGCGACAGTCCGACGCGCAATATCAATACCGTGGCTACGAAGCAGTTCGACGATGCGGTCGTCCGATTTGACGCTTTTTTCGTCAGTCTCTTCTTCAACCAGCATGCGGATGCGGTGACGGACCGCTTCGGCGCTATGCCCTTCTCCGCCGCCAATCGACGGGATCGCAGCGGTGAAGAAGAATTTCAGCTCCACCACACCACGCGGCGTTGCCATATATTTATTCGTTGTCACGCGACTGACCGTGCTTTCATGCATGTCGATGGCGGCGCTAATGTCTTTCAGCTTAAGCGGACGCATATGATCGACACCATAGGCGAAGAAAGCATCCTGTTGCCGAACAATTTCGCTGGCCACCTTGAGGATGGTCCGCGCGCGCTGATCCAGGCTTTTGACGAGCCAGCTGGCGTTTTGATGGCATTCGGACAGAAACTCTCGCGCCGTCTCATCACCGCCTGAGGCTGCACTGATTTCATTATAGTAGCGCTGATTGACGAGCACGCGAGGCAGCGTATCGGAATTGAGCTCGACCGCCCAACCGCCTTGCGGGGTTTCGCGCACAAAGACGTCAGGCTCCACGCCGGATACGGTGCTACTGCCATAGGCGTGACCCGGCTTGGGGCTAAGCTGGCGTAGGCGTAAAATCCGTGTCTTCAGCGCTTCCATATCAACGCCGCAAAGGTCTGCGAGGCGGGGCAAATCGTGTTTTGCTAAAAGATCAAGATTACCCAAAAGTGCCATATTCGCATCGTCGAGTTCGTCCTTTTCGGCCAATTGTAAAGCCAAGCATTCTGACAGAGAGCGGGCAAAAACGCCGGTCGGCTCCAAAGTCTGTAATTGGGTAATGACAGACGCAATACGCGACGCGCTTACGCCGAGAGATAGGGCGAGGCTTTCGGTTTCCTCGCGTAGGTATCCGGCATCATCGACTAGACCGAGAAGGTAATCGGCCACAAAGCGATCTTGTAAGCTGAGTGAGAGGTGACCCAGCTGTTCGCGCAAAACATCCTGCAATGATTGTGTCGCCGCCGCATTGGAAAGTGGGTCAAAATCGGAAGACGCGCCCCGCCCCGATGACGCACCGCGAGAAAAATCAATGGATCCGCCAACATCTGCCGCAGGCGCGTTTTCTGCCCGGTCCCCCGGCGCTGCATCAGGGGCAACAGCATGATCTGGTGCATCGAGCTCTACTTGGGCGGCCGCTGGCGCCGCCGATACATCGGCGACAGGATCAGCGCTCGCGACCTGAACCTGCTCACCGCGGCGATTTTCATCGCCCGTGCCTCGTTCGAGAAGCGGGTTCTTTTCCAGCTGCTCTTCAACAAAAGCGGTGAGTTCAATGTTGGAGAGCTGCAACAGCTTAATCGCTTGCTGCAATTGCGGCGTCATCGCCAGCTGTTGGCTCTGCCGTGCCTGTAACTTTGGCGCTAACGCCATCGCTCTATCCTCACCAATCACCGTGCCAGTCTCATTTTCGGACCAGCTTGGGACGGGATTTAAGACGGAATGCTTAGGATCAGGTGAATCGGATGCGGAATGATTTTAGGGGTGGAAGTTGGAAGTGCAAAGACAGATTTGCCATGAAAATCGGCTCGCAGTCACTCGCCATGCAACGCCTATTTTGATCCCCCGGATCAAAATTACATATGCCTAAGGCATATGTATCGGTGTTGCGCCCATCATCCAGCAGCAATCTTTGCCGAAATAGAGTTGGGCGTCCTCGCCTTGCGCGGGCGTGGTATCAAACCAGCTGGGCAAACCAAACAAACCTCGTTTGGAAGCCGCCGCCGTGGCCTTTTTCAAGGCCTCTTTGATCTCAGGCTCTTGCGTTCGGGCCGCAATTTTTGCGCCATCCAGCCCAGCGCCGCTTAAAACCTCGGCCAGCACATCCGGCTTGCTAATGTCCAGGCCGTCTTCCCACATCGCTTTCAGAACGGGCTCGAAGAACTGATCATGTACGCCTTCATCCAGCGCCACGATTGCGGCCCGCATGGGCAGGATTGTCATCACAGGAAAATGCGGGTTGAACCGGAATTGGGGCAAGTCGTACATTTGAACGAAACGCGCGATCTCGACCTGCATATATTGCATCTTGGTCGGAACGGTCCCGAAAGCCTGCCACGGGGGCTGATTATTCGCCGCCTTAAAAAGACCGCCGATCAGAGCCGGTTTAAGATCGAAGGTCAGTCTTTCAACACGCGAGAGCGCCCGGTAGGCCAAATAGACATTCGGACTGCCAAAGTCGTAGTAAAACTCTAAATGCTTCCCCATCACACACTCCCATGTTCGCGCCTGCTTAGCGCTGCAAAAGCAAAGAGTTCAAGCACGGTGGCCGCGTTCGCGCGGAACAATGGCCATGCAGAATTGTCGCTAGGCTACCCTTCAAGGAGCGGCATAAACCTGCCTCAACACGCTCAGTGCGCCCGATACGTAAGTATAGACATGATAAAAACGCCTTCTGCGACAACACTCTTCACCCAAGCCCGAACAGGTCAGGCAGAGATGCCGGATCATTGGAAGCAAGGCCGGACCGCCTATGGCGGGCTCACGGCGGCGCTGATGCTATCTCATGCGCAAACGTTGGCGGAGGGTCTCCCTCCACTTCGCTCGGCTTTGATCAATTTCACGGGTCCAGTCACGGATGCGCCGAAGATTGTGTCGGCCATACAAAGGCAAGGCCGTAACGT
>CAWUKE010000220.1:0-3243 GCA_963922935.1 uncultured Alphaproteobacteria bacterium
GGGGCGTTTTACCTGCGCAGCGCCGATATCGACCTCACCCCACCCAAATATGAAACGATCCTGGATAAGACGGGTGACTATCACCAGGGACGGGTTTTGGACCTGGAAGCGGAACGGGTGGAAGACGCCCGGGTTGATGCCGTCGGGGCGCTATCCTCACTCTTGCCAGAAGAGGACCAGAAGGACTTCATCCGATTTGTCGAAGAAAATGGCGCCGCGGCCGGGATTGAGGAACTTCAGCGTCTGGGCGCTATTGGGGCTGATCAGATTACTTTGCCAGAAAGCCCGATGGTCTTTGTCGACCCGCCTGCCAATACATTTGAAGGCTTGCGCCCGTATCTGGAGGGAACGCAGTCGATTCTTGTCGAGGGCGTCGAACGCAAGCTCAATGGGGCGCTGATCATTGGGGGCACACAAGATGCGCCAACTTTTCAATATTGGACAAAGAATTTTAATGCCGTTCCTGCTGAGCGTTTGATCAATCGATATAAGCGACGCCTCGCGGTGGAAGACTTCCTGGGACAAGGGGGCCTAGAGCGCGAAGACTATAACGACATGCTCGACAGTGTCCTGCCTATTGGCATTTTTGATCCCACCAAAGTGGGCGAGGATACGGAAAGCGATGATGAACCCCAAACCATCGATATTTGGGATCAAGCGCCCTTCCTGGCAGGCGCGGCGCTCGGCTTCTTTCTGTTAATGACGATCTTTGCGGGATCCATCGCGCTGCTGACGTCTATGATCGAAGAGAAGATGAATAAGCTGTTGGAGATGATGCTGGCCAGTGTGAAGTTCTCAGAAATCATGCTGGGTAAGATGATCGGCGCGGCGCTCCTGACTATGGGAAGCCTGATTCCTTATTTGCTTGCGGGAATTGGAGCGGCTGTCTTCTTTTTGCTGTTCGGCAATGCGGAACAGTCCGAAGCCATCTTAGAAGCCTTTCCCCCTAGTACGATCCTCTTCAGCTTGCTCTATTTGATCTTGGGCTATGTGTTTTACGCGTCGATTTTGATCTCTCTGGGGGCGCTGGCGCAATCTATGCAGGACGCACAGACGCTTTCTGTTCCCATGGTGATGGTGATGTTTGCGGGCGTCTTCGTGATTATGATCGGCTATAATTCGCCAGATAGTGGCATTGTCGTCGCGGCGTCGATATTCCCGTTGACCAGCCCGTTTGCGATGATGATCCGCCTAGCCACCGACCCACCCTTGTGGCAGGTCCTTCTGTCGCTGGCACTGCTGCTTGCGTCTGTCGTGGGCGTCATGGTTCTGTGTGCGCGTATTTTCCGCTTCGGGGTCCTGTCTGGTGGCGGCGTCGGTGTGATCAAGTCCTGGTTCATGCGGACCATTTTGCGACGTCAAGCGTAGAAAGATTATGGCAAGCGACACGTCAAGCCCGAACACGGCGCCTCCCAAAGACCTCATCCTCCAAGCTGTGTTGCAAGACGTGGCTTTTGAAGGTTGGACGGATGTGATGGTCCAACGCGCGGCGGTCCGGGCCGGATTGCCTGATGGGGCCGGGCGGCTTTATTTCCCCGACGGACCTGTCGAGATCATCCGCTATTGGTCGGAGCAAATGGATGCGAGCGCGCGCGAGGAGATTGAAGGGCTGGATCTTGAAAGCCTAAAAATCCGCGAGCGTGTGACCCAGGGCGTGATCCTGCGTCTGCAGCAAATTGGTCGTCACGAAGAAGCGGCCCGTCGCGCACAAGCCCGGCTCAGCTTGCCCGACGGGCTTTCAACAGGGGCGGCCGTTACGTGGAGTGCCGCAGATACGATCTGGCGCGCGATTGGCGATACGTCGACGGATGGGAATTTCTATTCCAAGCGGGCTGTGCTGTCTGGCGTCTTGGCCTCGACCGCGCCGGTCTGGCTGAATGATGCACTGCCGAATAAGCCCGATGCGCGGGCCTTCCTGGACCGCCGGATTGAAAACGTCATGCAGTTTGAGAAGGTCAAAGCGCGCGTTCGCACGGTGACAGGTGGCTTGCCTGATCCGGCAGAATTGCTCGGGAGACTTCGGTACGGCGGTTTGCGCGAAAAAGGGGTGCCGACCCGCCGGGAAAAGCGCCGCGTGCGTCGCGGGCGCTAGGCGTTTGAATGATCCTAAGCTTCTCGACCGTTCGCTTGAGCTCACGGCGCGACGCTATTTTTGATTAGCAATCAAAAATTTGCCTGACGGCAACCGCTTACGCGTCACCCGTCCCGGGCTTTTCTGAGAAATATTTCTCAAACTTGCCGGTCTCATCTTCATATTTCTGATAGTCCGGCATGGCGTCTTTTTTGACCGTGATGACCGGCCAGAGTTCCGCATATTTGGCATTGATGGCGAGCCATTTGCCGTCTGGGTCGTCTTCTGTATCTGGGACAATTGCATCGACGGGGCATTCCGGTTCGCAGACCCCACAATCAATGCATTCGTCCGGGTGGATCACAAGGAAGTTCTCGCCCTCATAGAAGCAATCCACGGGGCAAACTTCCACACAATCCGTGTGTTTGCACATTACGCAGCTATCTTTGACGATATAGGTCATGGAGCGCGCTTTGAGCGCGGTCGCCGCCTGTGTCAACTGGCCGAACTGTCACCCAGAACTGTTAGTGAGATCACGATAGAGCGAGCGCGCCTCAGGGGCAGGCCCGCGACGCTCGCCGGGCGCAATCATTTCCACCTGAAAGAGTTGCTTATGCCGCATAAAGGCGATGCGATCACCCGGGCGAAGCTGAAAGTGGGATTTGGTGACGCGCGATGTCTCAGCGCCGCGCGTCAGGCGCACTTTACCTTTTTTAATCAGCGTTTGCGCTTCGCCGCGCGTTTTCGTCAGGCGTGTGCGAAACAGCCAGACATCCAGACGACAGCTATTTGGATCTGTCTCGCTCAGGAGGAACTATCCGGTGTCTTGGGATCAGCGGAGGGCGTATCAGACGTCTTTGCGTCCTTGTCACCCTCTTGGCTATCCGCTCCGGGTGTGCCTTTTAAGGCGGCAAGGGCGGCAAAGGGGCTGTTCTCAAAGCTCTTGCGCGGACGCGGGGCTTTGCCAGCGCTATAACCGCCTGTTTTCGGTCCGCGTGATTTATCCCGACGGGGCTTATTCTTGCGGAAGCTCCCCTCCTGCGCGCGGTTTTGCGGCGGGCCGGACCGGTCATTGCGCCGGCCCCGGGGGCGGCCTTTTCCACCGCCGCGTTTTTGACGCGGGGCGAGGGACCAATATTCCAGATTAGGCAGATTGCGGGTCGTGCCGTCTT
>CAWUKE010000221.1:0-3236 GCA_963922935.1 uncultured Alphaproteobacteria bacterium
AGCAAGGCGATATTGCGCGCCGATGGGAAACGCACAACGCCATCGACGACGCTCAGTGTTTCGCCAGAATAAGCGTCGCGCACAGGGCCGTCGGCGAAGACCTCTCCCACGGTCAGTGCGTCAAACGCGTCGCGGTCCAGACCGACGATAACAGCATCATCGACCAACGTTCTGGAGAAAGTAAAAGGTTCGCTGGAAAGCGTTTGATGTGTCCCTGCGCCAATGGCTGGATGATTTTTGCGGAATGTCAGCAGACGTGACCAGTGCGCTTGGATGTCAGCCGTCGCACCGCTGTCGACATCGTCCCAATTCATCGGCGTGCGGAGCTTGGCATCGCCGACCGCGCCATCTGCGACCAGTTTGCGGTCGGTTTCATCACCGTAATAGACTTGCACGGCGCCGGGGGCGAGGACGAGCTTCGCGGCGTTCATCCAACTGTCTGTGCGTTCTGGATCGCGCGGGTTCCCATCGTCATGGGACGAAATATAGCTGACGACGCTGACGCCCGCGAACGGTCCGGCCATTTCCGCCGCATAAGTCTCAAACAGGTCTTCGGGTTCCATCGCGGCGTGGGTCGGGAAGCCCATATTCAGCAGCGCATCATAGTCATAGTCGAAGAAGTCGACTTCCACATCGCCATAGTCATAACGGCGCGTGCCGGGCACGGTCTTGTCAAACCCGTCGACGCCGAAGTTAAACACTTCGCCGAACATATAAAACGGCGTGTCCCAGTCATTTGTCTTGGTTTCGCCCGCCCGCCACTCGGCGAGAGCAAGCTCGGCTTCGGCCTTTAACTGTGCCCAGACTTCGGCCTCAACATGTTTGGCCGTATCGATGCGGTAGCCGTCCACGCCATAGTCCCGCACCCAATCTGTGTTCCATTTGATCAGATAGTTGCGCGGCGTTCGCGGTAGACCCGTGCGCTCAAAAAAGGCATCTAGTTCGGCCATTTCGGACTCCAGTCGCCCTTCGCTTTCCCATTTAGCGATAATGTGCGGGGGCAGATCGACAGGCTCATTCGACTCGGTGCGCATTTCCTGAAGGGCAGGCACGATGAGGCAGTCGACCGTTAAGGCATAGGACTGATAATCGCAGCGCGGTTCTGTGTCGACCCAGTCAGACGGCCAGGCCGGATCGCGTTCGTCAATCGGCGGACCCGCATGATTGACGATCACATCGATCAGCACGCGGATGCCTTGACTGTGGGCCAATTCGATCATGCGCTTAAGATCGGCTTCGGTGCCGTAAGCCTCATCGACTTTCGTCCAATCGCGCGGCCAATAGCCGTGGAAAGGGTAGGACGTGCCGAACTCTTCAAAGGGTCCGTGGATTTGTTCGATCACGGGCGTCGTCCAAATCGCGGTCACGCCCAAATCTTTGAAATAACCGCTTTCCAGCTTTTCAATAATGCCGGGGATGTCTCCCCCTTCGAACGAGCGCAGCACATCCCCGTCCGGCTGCCGCCCATAAGCGGTGTCGTTGTTCGGATCGCCATTACGAAACCGGTCCGTCATCAGGAAGTAAATCGCGGCATTGTCCCAGGTGAAGGTGGCGGGATCGAAGGTCGTCGTGGACAGGGCGCGCGCATCGGTCGCGCTTGGTGCTGCTGCCTCATCCACCGCCCCACAAGCCGTCAGTGCCGTAATGCAAATTCCTGCAAAAAGGTGACGTACGTAAGACATATTAATCCCCGGAGTTTGATTTTTCTCTGCTATAGCTGAAAAAGTCGGCGGCGCACAGTCTGTAAAATTTTGCGTTAGGCCTTGGCCGTAATCTTCTCGGGCACAGCGTGTTTTAGGGTAATCTTAAGCGTGTCCTCACTTTTCAGGCCAAGTGCAGTCCCTGTTCATGCTCAGCTTAAGACTCTGCCTCTAAATCGTCACAATCATCAATTCTGGATACATCTGGGCGCGCTAAACTGCGGACTTTCTCTATGAATATCACACTTCGTCAAAAACTCCTGGCGCTTTGCAGCGCGTCTGTTCTCGTTCTCGCGGCTTGCGGCGGTGGGGGCGGCGGCTCGGATACACCTACGACGGTTGCGCCACCCGCGACACCCCCAACAACCACAGCTGACCCTGTGACGTATCTCACGGTCCAAGGCGAGATTACGGGCTTCGGGTCTATCATCGTCAATGGCACGCGCTATGAAACCGATACTGCGGATGTTGAAAAAGATGGTGACGCGGCCACCGTCTCTGATCTGTCCATTGGTCAGATCGTGTCGATCCGCGCGCAGAAGAATGGCGATGATGAAGCGCCAACGGCCCTGCGTGTGCGTTATGAAGAAGAGCTGGAAGGCCCGATCTCAGCCATTGCTGCGGACGCGTCTAGCGTCACGGTCTTAGGATTGACCGTTCTCTTTACCGATCAGACTGTCTTTGAAGACGGCTTAGTGGCGGCTGATCTTGCCGTCGATGATGTCATCGAAGTGTCAGGGCGCTATGACGCGGATGGGGCTTTGGTCGCCTCCTATGTGGAAATTTCTGACGATACAGATAGCGATTATGAGCTTCACGGCACGGTCAGCAATCTGGATGAAACGGCGCAGACCTTCACGCTGCGCGGCCTGACGGTGGGCTATGCCAGCGCTGCGCTGGAAGATTTTGAGGACGGCAATGTTCTGTCCAATGGCGATGAGGTCGAAGTCGAAGGCTCTGTGTTCCAAAATGACGGCACACTCATCGCGACCCGGATTGAATATGAAGGGGATGATCTGGACGACCTTCGCGGCGACGAAGCCACAGACGACGACATTGAAGAGTTGGAAGTCGAAGGCCGCATCACGGTCTTTGAAAGCGCGGATCTGTTTGAGGTCGAAGGCCAAGTTGTCCTCACGACAGAAGAAACAGATTTTGAACGCTGCTCGCCTAATACAATCGGTCTGGGTCTTGAAGTCGAAGTCGAAGGCACACTCGATAGTGAGGGCCGGCTCGTCGCTGAAGAGGTGGAATGCGAAGTCGAGCCTGACATTGCGTTCCGCGGCTTCGTCGATGAAGTTGACGCCAATGGCGGCTTGCTCAACCTGTTGGGCGCGCTTGTAACCGTTGTGGACGACACATCCTTCCAAGATAGATCTGCAACGGCTGAGCGTGAGTTTGGGCTTTCTGACATCAGTGTCGGCGATTTCGTGGATATCCAAGCGTACCAGTTGGACGATGATGCGACCGTCTATGCCAGCCGGATCACACGCGTGACCTATGAGGAAGGCCAAGACATGCGGGTCGAAGGCCCTG
>CAWUKE010000222.1:0-3236 GCA_963922935.1 uncultured Alphaproteobacteria bacterium
CTTCATATCTCAAAGCTGAATATGCGCCACGGCAACACACCGCCCGAGATTGAGGACATTCTGCCAAGCGTCAAAAGCCGGGGCATTCGTCAGCCCCTGATTGTGCGCCGCGAGGGCGGCACAGCCAAAAAGCCCAAATATGGTATCGTCGCAGGACGCCGCCGCTATTTTTGTTTGAGCGCGATAGCCAAGACAGGCACTGAAATCCCCGATGTGCCCTGTTGTGTGATGGACGCCAATGATGACGCCCTCGCCATAGAAACCAGCCTGATTGAGAATGTGGCGCGATTGGCCCCGACCGAGATGGAGCAATATGAGGCCTTCAAAGTTCTCTCTGACAAAGGCCAGAGCGTGGACGAGATTGCCGCCGTATTCGGGATTACGCCGAACTCGGTCAAACGCCGTTTGGCCTTGGGCGCGCTCATTCCAGACGTGCGCGAAGCCTATACAAATCAGCAAATCGATGCGGCCAGCATTCGGGTTCTGACCATGGCCACCGAAGAGCAGCAAGCCGAATGGCTGGCACTTTTTAATTCTGATGATTATTGCCCGACAGGGCAGCAGTTAAAGGCATGGCTCACAGGCGGCGGTATGATTACGACCGACAAAGCCCTGTTTAATGTCAGTGATTATAGCGGTGCCGTTCTGACAGATTTGTTCGGCGAGCATGGTCAATTCGCGGATGTTGAACATTTTTGGGAAGCGCAAAACGCCGCCATTGCCAAGGCGATTGAGGCTTATAAAGCCGACGGATGGAAAGAGGTCATCTTAGGAGAGCGGGGCCATTACTTTCCCCGCTACAATCACGTTCACCATCCCAAGGAGCAAGGCGGACGGGTCTATGTGGAAATCCGCGAGAGCGGCGAAGTCACTTTCCACGAAGGCTATATCACGGATAGCGAGGCGCAGAAAATACGCCGCGCCTTATCAAATGGCGAGGCCGAGGGCGCGAAGGCGTCAAAGACGAACCGCCCTGAAATGTCAGGGCCGATGGCCGACTATATGAATCTGCACCGCCACAGCATTGCGCGGGCCGAGCTGATTAAGCGGCCAGACCTCGCCTTGCGATTGACAGTCGCGCATATGATTTGCGGCGCGCGGAATTGGAAAATAGACGGGACAGGGCCCCGCAGCCGCAAAGAGTCCACACAGACCAGTATTGAGAGTAGCGTTGCCGAGACCCAATTAGCTGAGGAGCGCCGCGCCGTGTTTGAGCTATTGGGTCTCAAAGGCGAGCATCCGCAAATCTATCACCGCTATGCCAGCCCTTTTGATCTTTGCGAGATATTTGCGCAGCTACTCACCTTAAGTGACGAAGACGTATTGCGCATTCAGGCCTTTTGCTTGGCCGAGACTTTGGCCGTGGACAGTCCCGAAGTCGAAGCCCTAGGCATGCTGACACAGCCTGACTATGCCAGCTATTGGACACCCGACGAGGCGTTTTTTGACCTGCTCAGAGATAAGCCGACGATAAATGCCATGGTCAAAGAGATTGCGGGTAAGTCGGTGGCAGATAGCTGCGTGAGTGACACCGCCAAACAGCAAAAGCAGATTATCAAGAACCGTATGGCAGGACACGGTGTGAGCGAAGCCCGCCCTAATTGGCGACCCAGATGGGCGGCTTTTCCTGCAAAGGCCTATAAGTCGGTTGACGGATGTCCGCCCGCCCAAAGGGCGAAGCGGATTGCCAAGCTTTTTGCGTAAAGCACTTATGACCCCGCTGCGAAGCAGGGTTTTTCTTTGGCTGTCGAAGACCTCACGGCCAGAAAACCCGTATCAGCGTGGAGCCGATGCGGGTGATGTTAGGTTCATTGGCCGAGGCGTATGACGGGTTAGCGTTGAGACAATTATCATCCCGCCTTTGCCGCAAGTCTGTTCGAGACGGGTGACAGCTTTGCGTGGGGCTTTCGTGAAAGTGGAGCAAAGGTCAGGACGAAACGCCTTCCTGTCACTGATCTGCGTCGTCATGACGAAGCCGCGCCGAGTCTCTGCCAGAGGCTTCTCAATCCGCCTCTTATAGCCTGATCTAGGTCTCTTTCCCGTCATTCGCGATATGGAAATGGATAGCTGTTACTGCCAATCCTAAGTCTGCCAGACAAAGTTAGCCTCGTAATTTTCTTGGGGCATCCAAGCGCAGGCGACCATGCCCCGGCGTCTCAAACCGTAGTCATCAAGGGTTATGGGGAGACCAATCTCACTGCTTCATTCACAAAACCTGCCCCAAAACCTGCTCTGGCCGAATAGGCGTCAGGTCACTCTTTTCCTCTCCTTCATTCCCGGAGGAATGAAGTATTCATCGCGAAACAAAAGAGCGCCCTTTGGGCCTATCTCCACTGACGTTTCGGGGGCGCTGCCCCTCTGCCCAGCAGAACTTGGGGCGGACGGTTTGTGTCAGCAGGGAGATTGGCTCCCACAATTTCGCTGACAGAATTTGGAGACTGAAACCATGGCACAAGCACTTGGATATGTAACGAAAAACGACGCTGGCAACTTTACCGGCACACTCAATCTTGGCGATGCGTCCCGCATCAATATCGTATCTAACGACAATAAAGAGACCGAGAAACAGCCTGACTTCCGCATTGTGGATAGCCGCGGTCAAGAACTCGGCGGCGGCTGGATCAAGACGGGTCAGGTCAGCGGTAAGGAATATATCTCCCTGACATTTGCCCATCCCACTCTGGGCACCCGCAAAGTCTACGCCAATCTCGGACAGGCTTACGGCAAGGCCGAGGACGAATTTGCGATCCTCTGGAACCCGCAAAACGACTAGGCCCCAAAGCCTCAAACCACCCGCATCGGCTCCAAGCTGATGCGGGTTTTTTTACGCCCTAGGTTTCTCTTTTGAGGCGAGGTAGGACGGATTTATGTGATTTTTAGAGATTCAGCTCTTTACAATTTAAGGAATATGTTCCTATTTTGTTCTGCTCGGTCAATCTGGCCGTGTGGAGGCTGACATGCAGAATAATGAAAGGGTGATTATATCAGATGCGGCTTGGGCCTGGGAAGGTTTGCGGCGCAATCCCGCCTACCGCAAAGCCTGGGCGCGCTATCAAGGCATGGATTATAAGCCCGCTATTTGTGATGCGCGGGCCAGTCTCAGATATATGCGGCTCGACCGTCCTTATCTAGAAGCCGAAGTTTTTGGACTTCTCGCTTTTGCTGACCCAGACCTGTCTGCGAGTGAAATTCCGGTCTTCTGGCGACCCGGTCTCTTGCGACGCACCCTCTCTGTT
>CAWUKE010000223.1:0-3196 GCA_963922935.1 uncultured Alphaproteobacteria bacterium
TGGCCGAGACAAATGCCCAGGATGGGAAGGTCAGCCGCAACAAGGTCCTGAATGACAGGGATCGCATAGTCGCCCGTCGCCGCCGGGTCTCCGGGGCCGTTCGATAGGACAACGCCATCGGGCTGCAGCGCCAGAATATCTTTGGCAGGCGTTGTCCCCGGAACAACGGTGACAGCCATGCCGGCGCTGACCAGATTGCGCAGAATGTTCCGCTTCACCCCATAATCAATCAGCACGACCTTTTTAATCCCGGTCTGGTTGGTGTGACCGTCTGGCCAGACCCAGCGGGCTTCTGTCCAGTCAAAGGGCGCGTCGGCGATCATATCTTTGGCCAGATCTGCGCCGACTAGACCGTTCCAGCCCCGTGCTTGATCAGTTAGCGCATCAATATTGAAGTCGCCTTTTGGGTCATGCGCAATAACCCCGTTGGGCATGCCATTATCGCGGATAAAAGCCGTAAGCGCGCGTGTGTCGACGCCAGACAGGCCGATAATCTTTCGTGCGGCCAGCCAATCGCCGAGTTCTGTCTCTGATCGCCAGTTGGACGCGGGCGTGACAGCGGCGCGGAAGACGGCGCCGCGGGCGGCTGTGCGCGCCGCGTTTGTTGTCGCTTCCTCGTCTTCCTCCGTTGTGCCCGTATTGCCAATATGCGGGAAGGTGAACGTCACGATTTGTGCGGCATAAGACGGGTCGGTCAGGATTTCCTGATAGCCTGTCATGGCCGTGTTGAAACAGACTTCGCCGACCGCTTCGCCCACATGTCCGATGCCATGACCATAGAAGGTCGCGCCATTGGCAAGCACCAGAACCGCTGTCGGTTTTGGGGTGAGTGTGTCCGTCATGAGCCGATATCCTAGCCGTGTCGTGCTAGGCCTGCGCTATGGGGTAGAAGCGCCCAATTCGCAAGCGCGTGACCCGTCCTCAGGTGCAGATTCACGCCTGATCTTGTTCGTAACTGCGAAATTGCTATATAAGCGGGTCTGAAAAACGAATTTTCCGGTGGTGGGGACCGGAGCGGAAAGGATCACATGACTGACGCGATAGCACCCCTGCGTGATCAGATTCGCGACGCGACCAAGGACGCGATGCGCGAAAAAGATACAGTTCGCCTGTCCACGCTGCGCTTGATGAGCGCGGCGATTAAGGACCGGGATATTGCCGCCCGCGCGGCCGATCGCTGCGGCGGCATTGATGATCCGGAAATTCTGGGCATCCTCAACAAGATGGTCAAGCAACGCGAAGATGCGGCCAAAACCTATGACGAAAATGGTCGTCCGGAGTTGGCGGAACGTGAGCGTTCAGAAATCGAAGTCGTGCGCGCTTTTATGCCTACCCCGCTGACAGAGGCCGAAATCGAAGCCGCTGTAGAAACCGCTGTCACAAATAGTGGCGCGACCTGTCTGAAAGATATGGGCAAGGTGATGGGCCAACTGAAAGCCGCACATGCGGGCCGGATCGATATGGGTGTCGCCGGCGCGAAGGTGAAAGCGCGGCTCTGCTCCTAAAGTTTTGGCTAGCCCGAACGGTGCCCACAACAGAAAGGCAGCTCACGGAACGCGGAAAAGCGCGTGAGTAAGGTGTCTTTCTGTTAGCCTGCGAAGCAGCCGAGCGAAGCGAGTCTCGTCGAGACAATCAGTCCCTACGCCGCATCCTATGACTAAAGATATCCACCTCATCCCAACCGAGCAGGTCGAGGCGGCAACGCGTATTGATAAAATCAAAGCAGCCTTGCGCGACCTCTAGGCGGCCTTCACGGATCAGCCGTGCTGTCAGGATCGTGCGGAGCTGATGCAGATACAGCACATCGGAGGCCGCATAAGACAGCTGCGCTTCGGTGAGCTCATCCGCGGCCCAATCACTGCTCTGTTGTTGCTTGGACAGGTCCACGCCGAGCAATTCTTTGGTCAGTTCTTTGAGGCCATGGCGATCTGTATAGGTCCGCACGAGGCCTGAGGCGATCTTGGTACAGAAGAGCCCGAGCGTATCGACGCCCAAATCGCGCTGCATGATCGCCACATCAAAGCGGGCGAAGTGGAAAATCTTGGTGCAGCTTTCATTTTGCAGCAGCGCTTTTAGGTTCGGCGCGTCATAGCGGTCGCGGTCCATTTGTACGATATGGGCGTCGCCATCCCCAGCAGAGAGCTGCACGAGGCAGAGCTTGTCCCGCACCAGGCTGAGGCCTTGCGTTTCCGTATCAATGGCGACTGCTGAGCCGAAATCGATATCGTCGGGGAGATCACGTTTGTGCAGGTGAATGGTCATAGACCGCCCCTAACGACTGAAAGTGAAAGCAACAACGATGGATTACAACAATGCCGGATTTTCGGCGGCATGGCATTTTGCCTATGCTAAGAAACCGTATGGGAGATTTGAGTCACGCCGATATTTACGCCGCCTTTAAAGCGCGGGAAGACCTGCCCGGCGCGATTATTGGCGTGAAGACGACAGGGGTCTTTTGCCGACCCGGATGCCCAGCGCGCTTACCCAAATTTGAAAATTGCGAGTTTTTTGATGGGCCAGAAGCGGCGCTTCGGGCGGGCTATCGCGCCTGCAAACGCTGCCACCCGACAGGCGAAGACCACGCCCTCGTGCGCCGCGTGATCGCTTTGGTCGAGGAGGCGGAGGGCAAATTTGGTGAAGCGGATCTGCGCGCGGCCGGGATCGACCCGGATACGGCGCGGCGGCGGTTCCTTGAAAAGCTGGGCATAAGCGCGCTGGACTATGCCCGCCTGCGGGCGCTGGGGCGTGCAGCCAAAGCCATCAAAGGCGGTGAAAGCGTGATCAATGCGCAGCTCGATGCCGGCTTTGAAAGCGCGTCTGGCTTTCGCGCGGCTTACACCAAGACCTTTGGTTCAGCCCCGTCAAAGGGCGCGCCCGACCCGCTCTATGTGGATTGGCTCGATACAAAGTTCGGACGCATGGTCATGGTCGCCGATGAGCGCGCGCTTTACCTGATCGAATTTGTCACCCGCGTGCGGCTACCGAAGCAATTTGAACGGCTGCGTAAGGTTCATGGTCGCGCTATCGTGCCGGGCTCAACCGCCATCACGCAGCAAATGGCGGCGGAGATGACGGCCTATATGGCAGGCGAACTGAAAGCCTTTACCGTCCCATTAGAGACGACCGGGACGGATTTTCAGTTCGGCGTTTGGCAGGCCCTCCAAACTATCCCTTATGGCGAAACGTGGAGCTATGC
>CAWUKE010000224.1:0-3148 GCA_963922935.1 uncultured Alphaproteobacteria bacterium
TCGCCATTAGGTGGATATAGTGCAGATCAATATTCTGGCTGGCGTCATTCCAAGGGTCTGTCGCCCAGCCATAGAAAAGAACACCGACCACGACGGCAATGATCACGGCGTTGGCGCTGACATTGCGGAACAGCAGCCCGACGATAAAAGCTGAAAGGATCGGCATGGAAAGAAGGCCGTAAAGCGTTTGCACCTTGTTGATGACCGAGCTTTCGGGATTGTTGAAGACCGGGATCATCGCAAAGGCTAGAACGACCATTGTGATAGAGACCCAAAAGGACAGACGTTTTACGTTCGGGTTTTCGCCAATATAGTTTTCGTGAATATCCATCACCCAGAGCGCGGCTGAGGCGTTGAGGATGGAGTTAAATGTCGTCAAGACAGCCGCGACAATGGCGGCGGCGAACGCGCCAGATAAGGCGACCGGCAGAAGATCGGCGACGATCCGCCCATAGGTCGCATCGCCGATATCGCCGTACAATTTGAACGCGACGATCCCGGGAACAACAATGATCGGTGGAACGATAAGCAGTCGGATGGCGGCGGCGGCGAGGATGCCTTTCTGCGCTTCCTTGACGGAGGGCGATGCCATGGCTCGCTGTGTGATCGTTTGGTTGGTCGACCAGTAAAACATCTGGATGAAAATCATGCCGGTGAAGAGCGTCGAAAAGGGGATGTCGCTATCCGTGTCCCCAATCAGGGTCAGGCGTTCTGGCGGGATATCAGAGAAATCAAAATCGATAGCTTGAAGCGCAAGAACTGTGATCAGGATCGCCAGACCTAAGAGGAGAACACCGGAAATCGTATCCGAAACAGCTACTGCGCGAAGACCGCCAAAAATCGCATAAGCCGAACCTGCCACAGCAAATAGCGCGGCCAGGATATAGAGGTTCACATCGATGCCGAACATGGACTGCATGAACAAGGATCCGCCATAAAGAATAGCGGGCAGGAAAATGAAAATATTGCCGGCGAGGAACAGAAGGCTGATCAAAGCGCGAATATGTTTATTGCGGTAGCGCCGCTCCAGAAGCTCCGTCGTAGTTGTACAATTATATTTATAATAGACCGGGATGAAGATGAAACAGAGCATGAGCAGGCCGACGACCGCCGCCAGTTCCCACCAGGCCAGAAGCGCCATCTGATTGCCGTTCATACCGACCAGCTGATCAGTTGAAAGATTTGTCAGGGTAATAGACCCGGCAACGAAATACCAATTCAACGACCCACCCGCGAGGAAATATTCTTTCTCTCCCGTCTCCGCGCTCCGCTTCCCGAGACAATACCAGACGGTCAAACCCGCGATCAGGGCTGTGAGTCCCAAGAAAACTAAAATCTGTGTCGTATTGAGTCCCATCCTCACAACGACCTCCCCCTATTATTTTTATTATCTTATTTTATCTGTCTGGCTTTTATGCATTCGGCGCAGCGAAAATGAGCCCCGCCAGCAACAATCAGCGTCTGACCTGAGAGATCAATCATGCGACCCGCCATATCTTCGGGTGACGTTCGCTTAACGCCGTCAAACAGTCCGCGACTTTGCTATTTTCAATCAGCAGCACAAGGCAGCCCCCAAACCCGCCACCGGTCTGGCGAGCCCCTAATGCGCCTAAAGAAATAGCATCCTCGACAATGGCATCGACGGCGGGAACAGTAATCTCAAAATCATCACGGATGCTCGCATGACCTTCAATCATAAGGCGTCCTAACTGGTCCATATCACCGTCCTTGAGCGCCTTGGCTGCGACCAAGGTTCGGCGATGTTCACGCAGACAATGACGCGCGCGACGATATATGTTGGCCGGACCATCTCGCAGCGTCGCTAACTCTTCTTCCGTGATGAGGCAAAGATCGTCTGTGCCAAGCGCCTTTTTCGCTGCATCGCATTCGGCTTTGCGTTCCGCATAGCGACCCTCATTCAGTTTGCGTTGCACCCCTGAATGTATAACGGCGAGCGTGTGCGTCTGCGGAAGGGCGATCAACTCATACGCTAAGCTGCGCGTGTCAAGGGCCATAGCCTGGCCGGGTTCGGCGACGGCGACGGCCATTTGATCCATGATACCACAGGGGACGCCGATAAAATTCGTCTCAACACGTCGCGCGGCCATAGCTGTCTCTTCCGGTGAAAGGGTGTGTCCGTTCTCCTTGCCAAGAGCGCGGAGTATCCCAACGCAGACTGCGGCAGAGCTGCTAATGCCAGCGCCGAAGGGAAGTGTTGTGGTCATGGCAATATCGGCGCCGACTGAAAAACCCAGCTGCCTAGCTTCGCGCACAGCGCCCAAGGCGTAGTCTGACCAATGTCCGGTGGCCCGCTCGCTCAACACGCGCTCAGTCACCGCCTCAAAGGCGTCAGATATAACGCGGACCTGTTTGTCTTTCCGGAGGCGAATAGAAATCGTGACACCGATATCCAAGGCGGCCGGCAGGACCAGACCGCCATTATAGTCCGTATGCTCGCCAAGAATATTCACCCGTCCGGGTGTAAACATGGTGGCGGTCGGTGCGCTGCCAAACGTCTCTTGGAAAAGCTTTGCGCTCACGAAATTTGGGCTCTCAGGGTTTTCGCGGCAAATTCTGGCATTACATCGACCGTGAAAACGCCGCTGTGGCTTTCAACGGAGGCGAAATATTTGACCCGATCTGGCGCGCGAAGAATGGGGTAAAATTGCGCCCAGAAATGCCAGTCGCCTTCATAGCCAACAGGGCTAGCTTGAAGGCTCAACATATAGGCGGTGTCGCGCCCGAAATAGCGATCCATGCGCTGGGTTATATCGCCAAGCAGGTAAGCCAATCCGTCCGCTTCCTCTTCGCTCAATGTCCAAGGACCGGGCTGTTTGCGTGTCGGGACCAGCCAGGTTTCAAAGGGATAACGTGCATAGGGCGGACACCAAGCGCGAATGCTTCCTGCGCGTGATACCTCATATATGTCTTCGTCCTGGTCTAAAGCGCTGGCCAAATCATAACCTTGGCCGAAGACCTGTCCGGCTTTGGCTTGTGTGTCCGGGACGAACGGAAAGCTGTAAATCTGTCCGTGTGGATGGGATAAGGTGACGCCCACCTCTTCGCCGCGACTCTCAAATGGCATGACGAATTTATGGCCTTCCGCGAATAAAGTTTGATAGCGGTCGATCCAAGCGGCCAGCAGCAA
>CAWUKE010000225.1:0-3007 GCA_963922935.1 uncultured Alphaproteobacteria bacterium
TATGTCAATCATACACAGTATTTTCTTTTTGAAGATTTTGTCGCCTACCATCTTGTTACATTGGTCGATCTTTATAAACTTTATAGCGTCTGTGTAGATCTCGCCTATCTGCCGGATGCGGAAACAATGTATGATGACAAGCATTCGACGCGCTTACAGATTAAGGGTGTTGGGCAAGGGCTAGAGACTGATCACCGCCCGACCTTTTTTGAAGGGGTCGCTTTGATCGTCACGAAGCTGTTCAATCGCGTTCAGCCGGATATCGCCATCTTTGGCGAGAAGGATTACCAACAGCTGGCCGTAATCCGGCGAATGGTGACAGACCTGGATATGCCGATCGAAATAATCGGCGCGCCAATCGCGCGGGATGAGAAGGGTCTCGCCCTCTCCTCTCGCAATCGATATTTTGATGCCGATAGCCTCGGTGTCGCCCGGCAGCTTAATCAGATCATGTTCAATGCCGCAAATGCAGTGGCGCAAGGCGCTGATATTCAGAAGATATGCCAAAAAGCCAGTGAGCAGCTTTTAGACGCCGGATTTTCGGCTGTAGATTATGTCACTGTTGCCGATGCGGACATGCTGCAGCCGCTTGAAGGGCGCGTTGATCGTAAGGCCCGGCTTCTCTTGGCGGCGCATTGCCCGTCGCCGAGTGGTCCGGTACGGCTCATTGATAATTGCGCCGTGCCGTTTTCAGATCAGGCTTAAATTGGCTTGGTCATTGTATAGAGGGGGACGGGGACGCCTCCATTCCGATCCTCAAACGCGTTTTCAACGACATAGCCACAGGATAGGTAGAAGGGCTTGCCCGCTTTGGTTGCCGCCATAGTGAGGTGTGTAAAGCCTTCGGCCTTCGCGGCAGACTCGGCCGTACGTAAAATTAGGCGTCCGACCCCTCGGCGGGCGAAATCTGGGTGAGTATACATGGCCCGAATGCGCGCAGGCTCGCATTTGGGGTCAAGCAATCGGGCATTGCGCCCTTGGGAATGATTGCCGCCATAAAGTGTGGCGCGGCGTGACCAGCCTCCACATCCGGCGAGCCGACCCGTTTTAATGTCTGTAACGCACAAATAAGTACCATCTTTGATAAGCTGAGTATCCAGACCCATACCCGCATAGCTGGCTTTAATCTGCGCTTCGCTCAAGAATCCCCGCTGTAGCTCCGCAATGGAACGCTGCTGCAAACTTTGTATTGTGGCAATATCGTCTTCTGAAGCGATATTTATGCGAAAAATAGTTTCGTTGAATTCGGATTTATCGGTCATTTCTTCTATGTTGCAAAAATGACACAATTCTCAAATGGAATCAAATTGCCTGTCTGCTTTCTCTTGCAGGACTGTCATCTAACGATAAGTCGATGCAAGTTTTGTTGAAAACATTCGCGTCAAAGGGACCGTGCGCCAATGTCGAGCAAAGCCTGAAAACAAAGGTCTAATGCAAGGATTTAGAATGAAACGCTTCTCCATGAAGGGCTTCCTGGCCATGAGCGCCTCAAGCGCAATGATGGCTACGATGATGAGCACAGGCGCTTATGCCCAAAGCTCTGATGAGCCGACTGTCGATGATGAAATCATTACGATTGGTACACGCCGGACTCAACGCTCTGCCGTTGATACACCCGCACCCGTCGATGTGATTTCTGGCGTCGAATTCACCCGTAACGCTTCGAATGATGTTCAAGACTTGCTCCGCACGTCTGTCCCGTCATTCAACATCAATACGCAGCCCATCTCTGACGCGGCGTCTATCGTTCGTCCCGCTAACTTGCGCGGTCTGTCTCCTGACCAGACTTTGGTGCTGGTCAATGGGAAGCGTCGTCATCGCGGCTCTGTTATCTCATTCCTTGGCGGTGGTATTTCTGATGGGGCGCAGGGCGTCGATATCTCTGCCATTCCGTCCATCGCCCTCAAACAGGTTGAAGTCCTGCGCGACGGTGCGTCTTCACAATATGGTTCTGACGCCATTGCCGGTGTTTTGAACTTCGTGCTGAAAGACGCCCCTGAAGGCGGCACGATCGAAGCGCAATATGGCTCCACTTATGAAGGGGACGGGGACAATTATCGTATCTCTGGGAACGTTGGTTTGCCTTTGGGTGATCAAGGCTTTGTCAACCTCTCCGCAGAATACGGGGATACAGACGGCACAGTGCGTTCGGTCGTTCGTAACGATGTCAACGCGCTGATCGCAGCCGGCAATACCGATGCGGCAGACTTCCTGACGATCAACACGTTCACAGATGAAGTCCCACAATATTGGGGTCAGCCAGATGTGGAAGATGATCTGAAGCTGTTCGTCAACTCCGCGCTTCAACTGACCGATAATGTCGAAGTCTATGCCTATGGTAATTACAGCACACGGACTGTTACGGGGGGCTTCTTCTACCGGAACCCAACCAATCGCGGGGGTGTCTATCGTGGTCCAACGGTTGATCCCCTCACAGGTCTAGCCAGTGATGCGGCTGACGCGGTTGCGTCGGTCCGCGTTGGCGATCTTGACGGCGTTGGTGTCGGGGGTGACTGTATTGACGGTATCCCGCTGACAGGAACAGACGGTCTGATCCAAGATGCAACCCTGTTTGGTGTGGTTGCAGCCGATCCAAACTGTTTCGCCTTCACTGAGACCATTCCAGGTGGCTTCGTGCCACGCTTTGGTGGTGAGAACGAAGATTATGGCGTCTCACTGGGCTTCCGCGGCGATGTCGCTCTGGGCGATGGCCTGACCTACGATCTGTCCCTGACACATGGTAGCAACAAAACGGACTTCTTTATCCGCAATACTGTGAACGCTTCACTCGGTCCGAACACACCGCGTGATTTCGTACCGGGCGGTCAGCAGCAGACAGAAACCGTTCTGAACGCTGACTTTGCTTACCTTCTGCCAACCGGCATGGCGTCTGACCTGTCGATTGCGTTTGGTGCGGAATATCGTGAAGAGACATTTGATCTGTTCGCGGGCGATCCAGCCTCTTTCGCCCTGGGCCCGCTCGCCGATCAAGGCTTCTCGTCTTCAT
>CAWUKE010000226.1:0-2873 GCA_963922935.1 uncultured Alphaproteobacteria bacterium
CACGGTGTGCCGGAAATCTCCGTGCCGAAGAAGATCATCCATGTCGATGAAGTCCCCGTGCTGGGTACGGGCAAAGTGGATTATGTTGGAGTGACCAAGATGGCGAAAGAGGCGTTGGGGGTGGCGATTTAACGTCCACGCCGTTTTCGCGCATGCTTCTTCCCGCGTGAGCCCTTAGGACCACTTCTCGGTCCGCCGCGTCCGCGCCCTGATCCACCTTTCGGTGGTTTCCCGGGCTCGCCTTTGCTCATCATGTCAAAGATAAGGCCGCCCGTGACTGGTGTGGCTTCGCGGAGTTTGACTTGCACTTCGCGGCCAAAGCGGAAGGTGCGACCGCTCTCAACGCCGATCAAGCTCTTCGTTTTTTCATCCAGCGCGTAATATTCGCGACCCAATTCTGAGACGGGGACGAGACCGTCTGCGCCTGTTTCCGTGAGGGTGACGAACAAGCCGAACTTGGTCACGCCTGTAATCCGCGCCGTGAAGGTCGCGCCGATCCGGTCCTTCAAATAGGACGCCACATAGCGGTCGACCGCATCGCGTTCGGCGACCATGGCCCGGCGTTCGGTGGCGCTGATATGCTCTGCCGTTTCCTTTAGGCGGACCTCTTCTTCTTTTGTTGTTCCGCCTATGCCGAGTTTGAACGCTTTGATCAGCGCGCGGTGAACGACCAAGTCGGCATAGCGCCGGATCGGGCTGGTAAAGTGGGCATAGTGGGTCAGGTTTAGGCCGAAATGACCCATTTCTTCCGCGCTATAAAACGCTTGGCTCTGCGTACGTAGAACCGCCATGCCAACGGTTTCCGTCAGGTCTTTCTGCGCGGCTTGTTGCAGCAGCGTGTTGAACCGCCCGGGCGTGACGCGCTGACCGGGGCTGAATTTGAGGTTCATCGCGGGCAGATATTCAGACAGGTCCGTCACGCGCTGCCGATCTGGTTCGTCGTGGAAGCGCATTAGGCTGGGGACGCCTTTTTGCGACAGGCTTTCAGCCGCCGCGACATTGGCTTGGACCATAAATTCTTCGACCAGCTTGTGGGCATCAAACCGCTCGCGCAGCGTGATGCTCTCTATCTCGCCGTCCTCGCCGATTTTCACGCGCCGTTCGGGCAACTCGATCTCTAACGGCTCGCGCGCGGCGCGGGCATTACGGAGTGCTTTATAGGCGGAATAGAGGTTGGACAGTTCCGGCAAAACATCTTGGCTTTCCGGGCCGTTCTGGCCTTCAAACGCGTCTTGGGCTTGGCGGTAGGTCAGGCGCGCGCGTGAGCGGATGATGCCACGGCGGAATTTATGGCGGAGTTTATTGCCGCCACTATCAAACACCATGCGCACACACATGGCGGCGCGTTCCTCATCCGGGCGAAGCGAGCAGAGATCGCTAGACAGCTCATGCGGCAACATCGGCTCCACCCGGTCGGGCAGATAAACCGAATTGCCTTTTTCCCATGCCGCTTTGTCCAGCGGGCTGCCGGCTGTGACAAAAGCCGAAACGTCTGCAATCGCGACCCAGATGATCCAGCCACCCGGGTTCTTCGCATCTTCATCCGGGAAAGCCAGGATTGCGTCGTCGAAGTCTTTGGCATCGACCGGATCAATCGTGATCAACGGCAAGTCGCGTAGATCGTCATGCCCCATCTCGCCGATCTTCGGCATCGTCGCAGCTTTGGCTTGTTCGACGGCCGCATCTGAAAAGCCCAGCAGAATATCATTTTCATGCAAGCTGATCAGCGAGGCCGCATTGCCATCATTTATATTGCCGATAGTCTCGCGGATCTCTGCCAGGCGAAGCTGGCCTTTATTGCGTCGCGTCGAGCGGAACATGACCAGATCACCATCGCGCAAATCATCATCTGATTTTCGCGGGTCCCGGTCGAGGCCATAATCATGTCTCGCTTTTTTAGAGACCGGCTGAATGCGCCAGCCTTTTTCCGTTTCATTCAGGACGCCAAGATAGCTCTGTGCGCCTTTGCCGAGGCGTTTCATGACCGTGCCGATTAATGTGCCGTCATCGCTTTCTTTCAAACGGACCAACGCCCGATGTCCAACAGATAGCGCCCCACCATCATCGCGCTTGCGTTGGGTGTCGCGTAAAAGGATTGAGCGTGTGACGCCGTCTTGCGACCGTTCTGGCTCGCCCCACATATCGCCGTCACTATCAACCTCGGTGACGTTCACGACGATCACACCGGGCAGCTGATTGGCCAAGCGGTAGGTCTTTTCCGGCGTGTAGACGAGCGCCCCATCATCAACGAGGGCGCGCAGCTTCTGGCGCAAATCGCGCCGCGCATCACCTTTGATGCCCAAGTGACGGGCGAGGCGCTTGCGGTCATAGTGATCAGGACGCGCGCGAACGGCGGTAATAATGTCGGTGCGGGATAAGGGCATTTACGTCCCTATACACTTAAAAAGCCGAAACGCTGCACACCTATTCCAGTCTGTCATAAGTGAGGCGGCTGGAGACAGAACGCGGGTCTTCGTTAGGAAAATCTTCGCGGTAATGCCCCCCGCGGCTTTCCTCGCGCGCAAGCGCACTCGCAGCGATCATATGGCTGGCGATGAGCGGGTTGGCGCGGCCGACTTTGTCGATCAGGCGATCAATCCGGTCAAGAAGTTGGTTAAGACCGCTAGCGCTTCGCCTCACCCCGCACAGTTCCGTCATACTGTTTCGCAGAGATTGGCTCACGCCCGGACCCATGGACAGCCATGGTTGCACGCGAACGCCTTGGGCTTTGCGTTCCGGATTATTCGCCCCGTTAATGTGCGCCGCCGCGCGACCGCCAAAGACAACGGCTTCGAGCAAACTGTTAGACGCAAGGCGGTTCGCGCCGTGCAAGCCCGTAGCCGCGCATTCGCCGACGGCGTAAAGACCGGGCA
>CAWUKE010000227.1:0-2857 GCA_963922935.1 uncultured Alphaproteobacteria bacterium
CGCGCCTTTATCTTTTGCGACCACGCCAGCAACGCTGTGCCGCCTTGGGTCAGCTTAGGCGTCAGCGCAGACGATATGCAGCGTCATATTGCCTGGGACATCGGGACAGACGGGCTAGGCCGCAAACTCTGCGCGGCGCTGAACTGCGGCGGTTTGATCTGTAGTTTTTCCCGCCTGGTCATCGACGCTAACCGCAATCCTGACGCGCCGGGCCTCATCCCCGACTATAGTGACGGTACAGATATTCTCGGCAATCATGGTTTGTCACATGAAGATCGGCAGGCCCGCATCGACCAGCTTTATGGCCCCTATCATCATATGCTGGGCGTCGCGCTGGACTCCCATCCAGCCTGTCTCGCCATTTCTGTGCATAGCTTCACGCCGCAACTCCGCGGCCATCCGAAACGATCCACCGATATTGGCCTGCTTGTCAAAGACGATCCCGACACGGCCAATCAGTTCCTAGCAGAACTTTCCACCGCCGCACCGGACCTGCAAGTCGACATCAATGAGCCTTATTCCGCCTATGACCTGAATTGGACGGTCGATCACAATGTCGTGCCCAGAGGCCTCCGCCATCTTGCGATTGAGGTGCGGCAGGACCACATCGCGACAGACACTGGACAAGCGGCTATGGCAGACATGCTCGCCCGCGCGATCCAACCCCTATTGTAAGGAGGCTTCCATGCTCGCTACGATCACAGACCACCACGTCAATGGCGCTGATATGTTCAGCAATTACCCTGCGGGCTCGGAGCAAGTCCTTTTTGGCATGGGTTGCTTTTGGGGGGCGGAACGCATTTTGTGGAAACTGGACGGTGTGCATGTGACCAGTGTCGGTTATGCGGGCGGGACTGACACAGCCCCGGACTATAAAAAAGTCTGCTCGGGCCGGACGGGCCATGCCGAAGTTGTGCATGTCGTCTATGACCCGACCGTGATCAGCTTTGATCAGCTACTGAAGGTGTTCTTTGAAAATCACGATCCGACCCAAGGCAATCGCCAAGGCAATGATGTCGGCAGTCAATATCGCAGCACGGTCTACACTTATAGCGATGAGCAGTTAAACGCGGCGCGTGACGCCAAAGAGCGCTACACAGAGGCCTATGGCCGCCCTGTCACAACCGAAATTCGCCCAACCTCTGACTATTATCCGGCGGAAGATTACCACCAGCAATACCTTGCCAAAAACCCGCAAGGCTACTGCATGCACGGCCCGACAGGCGTGAGCTGTCCCATCCCCCAAAGGGTGACAGTCTAGGCCAGTGCCCAGCACTGGGCCCTAGTGCGCATCATTCCAGTTCTTCGCGGCTTGCGCTTCGACATCGATGGGCACGGATAGTTGCACCGCCGGTTCGTGGGCGTGTTCCATCACGTCTTTGACAATGCCGATCAGCGCCTGTTCGCGGCCTTCGGGCACTTCGAAGACCAGTTCGTCATGCACTTGGAGGAGCATGCGCGCCCCCTCCACCGCGGCAATCGCGTCCGGCATTTTGACCATGGCGCGACGCATAATGTCGGCGGCGGTGCCTTGGATCGGCGCGTTGATGGCTTGACGTTCGGCAAAGGCCCGGCGAGCCGGATTGCGGTCGCGAATGCCGTTAATGTGGCACTTGCGCCCGAACAGGGTGGTGACGTAGCCCCGCTCTTTCGCTTCCGCCTTCGTTGTGTCCATAAAGTCGCGAATGCCGGGGAATTTTTCGAAATATGTCTTGATATAGTCCGCGGCTGTTGACCGATCGACACCCGTATTATTAGCGAGACCAAAAGCGCTAATGCCGTAAATAATACCGAAGTTAATCGCCTTGGCTTGGCGACGCACTTCAGGCGTCATGTCGGCGAGCGCGACGCCAAACATTTCGCTCGCCGTAATCGCGTGAATGTCGGCGCCGTCTGCAAAGGCCTGCTTCATCGTCGGTAGGTCCGCCATATGGGCGAGCAGACGCAGCTCGATCTGGCTATAGTCCGCGGCAACCAGAAGATGGCCTTTCTCCGCAATAAAAGCATCGCGGATTTTCCGGCCCTCTTCGGTGCGGATCGGGATGTTTTGCAGGTTCGGATCAGAGGAGCTAAGCCGTCCCGTGGTTGTTGCCGCGATTTGGAAGCTGGTATGGACGCGGTCTGTGTCCGGATTGATCTGCTTTTGCAGCGCGTCTGTGTAGGTGGATTTGAGCTTGGAAAATTGCCGCCAATTGAGGATCGCGCGCGGCAGGGCTTCGCCTTCGGACGCCAGATCTTCGAGGATATCAACGCCGGTTTGCCAGGCGCCGGACTTGGTTTTCTTGCCGCCTTGCAAGCCCATCTTATCGAAAAGGACTTCGCCGACTTGCTTGGGACTGCCGACATTAAAGGGCTCGCCGGCGATCTCATGCGCTTCCGATTCGTACATAGCGAGCTTTTGTTCGAACATGGAGGACAGGCGGGACAGCTCCGCGCGGTCGACCTTAATGCCTTCATTTTCCATCTTGGCCACAACAGCCGGCATGCCCCGATCGACATCTTCATAGACGCGCGTGACCTGCGCGGCGGCCAGTTTGGGCTTGAGGAATTTCCAAAGGCGGAGCGTGACGTCTGCATCTTCTGCGGCGTAACGCGTGGCATCTTCCAGGCCGATTTGATCAAAGGTCTTCTGGTTTTTTCCCGTCCCCGCGATCTCTTTAAAAGGCACCGGGCTATAGCCGAAATGCGTTTCGGAGAGCGTGTCCATACCGTGACCGTTCAGACCGTTAGACTGCGCATAGGAAATTAGCATCGTGTCATCATAAGGCGTAGGGCGGATTTCGTGGCGCAGCAAGACGCCCAGATCATATTTGAAGTTCTGCCCAACCTTCAGGACCGCCGGATCGGTCAGCATCGG
>CAWUKE010000228.1:0-2780 GCA_963922935.1 uncultured Alphaproteobacteria bacterium
TCGCGGCCCGCCGTTTCAAACTGTTTCACGTGAAACAAATTCGTCGTCATTCGCTTGACCATATCACGACGGCTTGACGCTCTTCATGCCCCTCACTAACCGCAGCTCTATGAGCCAGCCCGAGCCTGAAATAGACTTCGAGACCTTCTTAAAGGTCGACATTCGGACAGGAACCATCGTGGAAGCCAAACCCTTTCCAGAGGCCCGAAAGCCCGCCATTCGGATGCGCATTGATTTTGGCGATGATATTGGTGTGAAGTCGAGTTCCGCGCAGATTACGGAGCATTATTCGCCGGAAGCCTTGATTGGAAAACAGGTCGCGGCTGTCGTCAATTTCCCGCCCCGCCAGATTGGCCCGATGATGAGCGAGGTGCTGACGCTCGGCTTTCACGACGATCATGGCCGCGTCTGTCTGTTTTCAACCGATCATCCCGTCCCGAATGGGAGCCGCTTGCTATGAGTGACACTGAGAACACACCTGGCTGTCAGCTCTATCTGATCACGCCGCCCGTCATTGACGACGTGGACGCGTTCCTACCCCTCTTGCGGAAGGCGCTCTCGGCGGCACCGGTCGCGTGTCTGCAGATCCGATTGAAGGATTTGGACGATTCAGCGCTCATTCAGGCGGCCAAACCCATATGCGAACTGGCTCAGGCGATGAATGTGGCCGTCATTTTGAATGATCGTCCCGACCTGGTCGACGCGATCGGCGCAGACGGGGTGCATATCGGACAAGACGATATGGACTATTTTTCATCGCGAGAGCTGTTGGGCGGGGATGCCATTATCGGCGTGACCTGTCACAATTCCAAACAGCTCGCCTTTGATGCGGCGGGTGCAGGCGCGGATTATGTAGCCTTTGGCGCGTTCTTTGACACGCAGACCAAAGACCCCAAAACCCGCGCAGAACTGGAGATTTTGCAGTGGTGGAACGAAGCCATGGAAACCCCGGTCGTCGCGATTGGCGGCATTACGCCGGACAATGCGGAGGCCGTGATCAAAGCGGGCGCGGACTTCATCGCGATCAGTGGCGGCGTCTGGGCACATCCGGATGGGCCGTCCGCATCTGTGCAGCAGCTCTACTCGCTCTGTCAGGCCCACAGCTAGTCGCCGCCCCGGCATTTGCGAACACGCAGACAGGTTCTGTTCAAGCCTCAGCAGATTACACGACGGCGTTGAGCGCGTTTGAAAATGGCAATATGGAGCGCGCCTTGCGTCTGGCGCAGGCCGCAGCTTTTGCGGGCAGTACGGATGCGGCGGTCCTCGCGGGCTACATCCTCCGTCACGGCAAAGCGGGCGAGCCCGATCTGGAAGGCGCACGTCGCTATTATGAAAAAGGCGCGATCCAAAGTCATCCGGATGCGCTGGTCGCCCTCGGCGAAATGGGACTGAACGGCGAAGCGGGCCTTACGGATGAAGACGCTTATGTCTACCTGACCCGCGCCTCAGATGCGGGGCGCGTCGACGCCACCCGCGCGCTGGCGGAAATGGCGCGGACCGGTCGTGGCACAACGCAATCGGTGGAAACGCAGCGCGACCTGCTCGGCAAAGCATCCGCGAGTTTTGACGCGGAAGCGACAAAGCGCTTGGGCGACACCTATTTCGAAGTCGATGCGCGCAAAGCGCTGGATTTCTACGAACAGGCGGCCGAGGCTGGGCATGTCGAGGCCGCCTATATTGCGGGCGTCATGTATGCGACCAATTTGGACATTCGTCCGAATGAAGAAGCGTCTGCGCGGTGGCTGGGTCTTGCGGCCAAAGGCGGCCACGCAGCCGCACAAGCCGATTATGGTCTGCTGGTCTATCAAGGTGTGGCAGGGCTTACCCGCGATGATGCGGCGGCGGCAGATTGGTTCCGCCAGTCAGCAGAAGGCGGCGATAGTGAAGGCGCATTTCTCTATGCGTTCACGCTGGCCAAGGGCGAAGGCGTGGAGCAGGATTTTGGCGAGGCCTATTATTGGTTGTTAAAATCCGGCGACAGCACGGTGGACAGCTATCAGCAAGACCGCACAATCTTGCGCGAACGGCTAGAAGCCAATGTCGACCCGGAGATTTTGGCGGCTGCGAGGGCGCGGCTTTAAGCAGTCGGATCTGGCGGATCAGGCGGAGAGCAGGCTCTGCAGCTTCATGGCAGCCGGAAGCGCGTTTTTCCGCAAGCGCGTCATGATGTCGACCACCTCTGGATCGTCCATATCGGCCTGCGCCATCAGCTCTGAAAAACCGTCTAAGCGGTTCGCGCGCATCCAATTGCGCAACGGCTTATTCTGGCCCCAGATCGCTTGGTTCATCATATTCGCCGCCTGCATCCGGACAAAGTCGTCCAAGCCGTCCGGCAAAGGCACAACACCGGTGAGTGCGTTCTTGTCCGCATCAGACCCGCCTTGCGCTTCGACATAGGCGATCATGGAGGCGGAAAACGTCGGCTGATAGGCGCGAACCGTCTGCAACGTGATCGTATCCCCGTTAAAGACGGGTTTGATCGATTTATTGGTGATAGCCGTGGCTGAACAGTCCAAGAAGACCGTCTTGTCTGTGCAAGGCTCAGTCCCGCCGTCTAGTTGGATTTCGTGCGCTGTAATATGTTTGACGCGGCCTTTGCGGATGATGCCTTTCACCGCGCGCAACGCCTCTAGCTCCATTTGAGAAATCGTCGGGGCGTGAAACATTTGTGGGCGCACAGTGGGATCAAGCCGGACGAAATAGCCACAGGCTTCGAGGCGGTCGAACATATCCTCACGGTCCGTCGCATTGGCCATGGCTTCAAAGGCCGCCGCTTGCGT
>CAWUKE010000229.1:0-2769 GCA_963922935.1 uncultured Alphaproteobacteria bacterium
GCCGAAGAAGAAGGCGTCGCCGTCGCTGAAACCATTGCGGGCCAAAGCGGCCATGTGAATTACAACGCCATTCCGGGCGTGGTCTACACATTCCCGGAAATTGCCAATGTTGGGAAGTCCGAGGACGATCTAAAGGCCGAAGGCCGCAAATATAAAGTCGGGAAGTTCTCGCTCATGGCCAATAGCCGCGCGCGCTGTAATCATGAAACGGACGGCATGGCGAAAATTCTGGCCGATGCGGAAACGGATGAAATCTTGGGCGGACACATCATCGCGCCCGGCGCGGGTGATATGATCCACGAGATTTGCTTAGCGATGGAATTTAAGGCGTCCGCTGAGGATATTGCTCGGACGTGCCATGCTCACCCAACCTTGTCAGAAGCGGTCCGTCAGGCCGCGATGGGCGTGAATGGGTGGACGATGCAGAGTTAGGCCAAGGGTAGGCCAAGGGTCTCGAGCATTTTAAAAGGGCGCCTACAACAGAAAAGTGGCTCACGGAGCGCGCAAAGCGCGTAAGTAAGGCGTTTTTCTATTAGCGCCGCATTGCGACCCAAGCGAAGCGAGACAGGATTCGATCCCTTGCCCCGGATCTGGACCCCGGATCGTGTCCGGGGACAAAACTTATGAGGAGACACCGCTATGTCTGACAAAGTCATCATCGTCACGGGCGCTGCGAAAGGGATCGGCCTCGCTTGTGCGCAGCGGCTTGTTGAAGATGGCCATAAGGTCGTCCTCGCTGATATGGACACAGACCAAGGGCATCGGGCGGCGCGCGACCTAGCGGACGGGACTGAAAAGGCGGTTTTTATTGAAACAGACGTCGCGGATCCTCTGTCAGTTCATAACCTTATCGCGGAAACGCTCTCATCATTCGGGCGAATCGATGGGTTGATCAACAATGCGGCTATCGCGGTAAAAGGCGGATCGCTCGATATGAGCATTGAAGATTTTGACCGCAATATTGCCGTTAACCTTCGCGGGCCGTTCCTTGTCAGTCGCGCTGTCGTCAAACATATGGTCGAGGAGATTGAAGATCGCGAAGATCGTTCGCGGCTCAACACCCGGCCCTATGCGATCGTCAATATGTCGAGCATTAACGACACGGTCGCGATCCCGGACTATCTCGCTTATACCGTCTCAAAGGGTGGATTGCGCCAAATGACCCGGGCCATGGCATTGGAACTCGCCCCTTACGGTATTCGCGTCAACGCGATTGGACCCGGGTCTATTAAGACAGAAATGCTGGCGAAAGTGAACGCGGACCCTGCTGCGATGAATAAAATTCTGTCGCGCACCCCGATGGGGCGACCGGGTCTGCCAGACGAAATCGCTGCTGTGGCGAGCTGGCTTCTCTCTGAAGAGAGCAGCTATATTACGGGGCAGTGCATCTACGCCGACGGCGGGCGATTGGCGCTCAACTACACAATGCCTCTGCCAGAGGCGGAAGAGTAAGCCACAAAAAAGCCCGCCAAATTGGCGGGCTTTTGTTAGGGCGCTTTGTATGCCTAGTTGCTCGGCTTGAACAAGTTCTCCAGCGTAAGATCCGCTTTGCTGACTTCTTCCACAGGCTCTGGCGCGGGCGCGGGCTTAAGGCTTTCGCCACCTTCGGCTTCTTTCTTCGCGTCCTCTTTGGCCTTTTTCTCCGCCGCTTTCTTCACGACCGCGTCCAGATCAACCTGGCTGCACAGGCCGAGGCTCACTGGGTCTTGCGGTTGGATCGTGTTGATCTTCCAGTGCGTACGTTCGCGAATGGATTTGATCGTCGGCTTGGTTGTGCCAATCAGTTTGGAAATCTGTGCGTCTGTGACTTCTGGGTGGTTACGAACCAACCAAGCAATCGCGTCGGGACGATCCTGACGACGGGACAGGGGCGTGTAGCGTGGCCCGCGCTTTTTCGGCTTTGGTAATTCGTCTGCGTCAAAGGTGTTGGGCTTCATCGCATAGTTCGGGTCTTTTTCGGCCTTTTCGATTTCTTCGCGCGACACTTGACCGTTCGCGATCGGATCAGCGCCGCGGATGCCCATGCCAACATCGCCGTCAGCAATGCCCTCGACTTCAAGAATATGCAGGCTGCAAAACTCGCTGATTTGTTTGAAGGTCATGGCCGTATTGTCGATCAACCAGACAGCGGTCGCTTTTGGCATGAGAATCTGTGTCATCGTTTCACTCCAACGCATGTGGACAGCCATCCTGCGACCGCCCATAGAAAAACCCCGCTCACTGCGGGGTTGTCATCGGATTGGAAACCCCGTTCCGATAAGAAGTAGATAGTCGGGTGGGGCCCGCAAAGCAAGCGCGCAACGCAATAGAAGGCGAATGATATGGATGAAGCCGAAAAACGGGCGGCTGAAAGCTATCAAATCGGCGAGTCGCTTTATGGCTTATCGCTCTATGAGTTGGAGGCCCGCATCGCGGCTTATGAAGCGGAGATCGTACGGTTAAAAGCTGAGCTAGAGAAGAAATCGTCCGAACGGAGCGCCGCAGACGCTCTCTTTTCGCCTAAAAAAGACTGAAAACAACGGGTCTTGGCGGAAAAACAGCCAGAGGAGCAGATGAAATTCCTGTCATGGCGCGTGTCTTGCAAACCTGACGAAGCGCGATACACAAGCCTTTCTAGGACTAAACAATGACAGCTGAACGCCAGCCCCCCATGACGATCACACCGATCACATCCGATGCGATGACCGCGCAAGCCGAAGACCGGCTGATGCAGTTCACACGCTCAGAACTTTTCGCAAGAACATTTCGCGAAGGGATGGACATGGTGGA
>CAWUKE010000230.1:0-2762 GCA_963922935.1 uncultured Alphaproteobacteria bacterium
TTTCGCTTGCAGGAACGCCCCGACATTGCCGTAGGGGCTGTCAGGGTGGAAGAACTTCGCCTTTTTGCGCCAGGCCGCGCGAATATCGGCTTCACGCGCATGCATCGGGCAGCCCAAAATCAGCAATGCCTTCTGTCTATTCACGATTTCCCCCGTAAATTCACCTTACTTGGAGGTGTGTGTGACCGTATAGAGTCAACAGCGTCCTAACCGACGTGGTTAACAATCCGTTTTTGAGTGTTTTTATGACATCGATTCCCGCGACTCCCAGCAAGGCCGACTATGCGGCGGAGCCAGACCGTCCGCTGGATTGGATCGGCGCGACTGATCCCATTGCGCTGTTTGATGACTGGCTCGCCAGTGCCGGAGAGACCGAGCCGAATGACCCGAATGCGGTGTCGCTGGCGACGGTCGATGCGCACGGGATGCCGGATGTGCGGATTTTGCTTCTGAAAGGCCTCTCGGATGCCGGGTTTGATGTCTACACAAATAGCCGGTCCGCCAAGGGCCAACAGCTGGAGGCTAATCCTCGCGCTGCGCTTTGCTTTCATTGGAAGACGCAGCGGCGGCAGGTTCGCGTGCGGGGGCAGGTCGTGAAAGTCGGCGAGGCGGGATCGGACGCCTACTTTGCCAAGCGCGCGCGCGGCTCTCGGCTGTCAGCCTGGGCGTCTCAGCAATCGCGCCCCGCCAAAGATCGCGCGGAACTGATGGACGCTATGGCGGAGACCGAGGCACGGTTTGCGGGTCAGGACGTGCCGCGTCCGCCGCATTGGTATGGCTACCGCATTGTACCCGATACGATTGAGTTTTGGCAGGACGGGGCGTTTCGCGTGCATGACCGGATCGTGTTTACGCGCGATGTGGCCAAAGAGGGCGGAGCGTGGAAGACGACTCGTCTTTATCCATAAGGTGGGTTAGGGGGCTCGCATGAGTAAGACCGATCTAGCTGTGTCCGAACAACCGAAACAGAGCCGCGCGGGCTTGCAGGCCTTGCGCAAATGGGCGGTGAAGCTGGCCCTGCTGTTTGCGGTTCTCGCGCCGTTGACCTTTATGATGGCAGGGATTGGCGCGAAAATCGGGCTCTGGAACTGGCAATTTGGGTTGGGGACACTGACCCGCCAAGTCGGGCCAATTTTGCTGTTCGCGTCTTTAGCGACGGGGTTAATCGCCTTACTGTTCGCGATCATCGTGAAGCCGCGCAAGGGCGTATTGATCGCCTTGCTGGCGATTGTCGTGGGCGGACTTGGCTTTACGCGTCTTATGGCAGTGCAGAATACGGTCGCGAACCTGCCTTTCATTCATGACATTTCGACGGACACCCAAGACCCGCCGACCTTTGGTGATGTCATTATGGCCGAGCGTCTGGCGACTGAGGGCGTCAATACGGTGAATTATGTGGGCAAAACCGCGCCGGCGACGCTGGCCGATGGCACGCGCGGTGAAAAGCTGGTCTCAGCTCTGCAAACCCAAGCCTATCCGGAAATTCGCACGCTCGTTCTGTCTGACAATCAAGAGGTCGTCTTTGGCCGGGCGGAACAACTGTCCAAAGATATGGGCTGGGCCGTGAAAGAAGTGGATCTGGAAACAGGCCGGATCGACGCGACAGACACGACGTTTTGGTACGGGTTTAAGGACGACGTCACGATCCGCCTGCGCCCCGCGGCTGGGGGCGGGACGCGTGTCGATGTGCGCTCCGTTAGCCGTGTTGGTGGCAGTGATTTGGGCGCCAATGCCAAGCGCGTGGGCGAGTTTTTAGAGGCGCTGGCGCGGTAAGCCTTCCCGACTAAACCGGCGCGTAAGTCTGGCGCAAGCCATCCGGCCCGTCTGCCGTCACGCGCCCTGTTTTTCGCATATGAATCAGGTGGCTAAGAACGCTGTGAGCGGCGGCGGGGTGCAGGCGTTTGTCCACATCGGCATAGAGTGAGGCGACCATATCGCCAATATTGGTGAGGCCGTCCTGTAACGCGGCTTCGATCTGCGCTTCGCGGGCAAGGCGGTGATCGATATAGGCTTGCACAAAGGGCCGTACGTCGGTGATGGCGGGGCCGTGTGTCGGGCGAATTGTTTCGAAATTCATCGCCAGAACGCGCTCTAGGCTCGCCAGATAATCGCCCATATCGCCATCGGGTGGGGAGACGACAGAGGTGCTCCAGCCCATAATATGATCGCCGGAAAAGAGCGTCTTTTCCTCCGCCAGCGCATAGCAAAGGTGGTTAGAGGTATGCCCCGGCGTGTGGATGGCGGTCAGCGTCCAGTCGGAGCCTTTAAACGTCTCGCCATCGCGGATTTCCACGTCCGGTTTGAAAGAGAGATCATCACCCGCCTCCAAGCGGATTTCTCCGCCTTGTGGGGCGACGGGCTGCGTGCCGTAGCCATAGACTTTGCAGCCATGCTTGGTCGCCAGTGGGGCCGCGCCGGGGCTATGGTCGATATGGTGGTGAGTGACCAAAACATGGGTAACGCGACGCCCTTCCAGGGCGGCGTCGAGCGCCGCCATATGTTTTTCCGTCGCTGGACCGGGATCGATGACGCACACATCATCATTCGCGCCAATAATAAAGACGCCCGTGCCCGTATAGGTGAACGGTCCTGGATTATCGGCGATGATACGCCGGACACGCGGCGAAAGCGTGTCGACGACGCCATAATCAAATGAAAAATCTCTGACAAAGGGAATGCCCATGGTCCGAAAAAATCGCCTTCTCGTCGTTCAATACGCCCATGCGATTCCATGGGTCCCTTCGTCCCGTCGATAGGGGGAA
>CAWUKE010000231.1:0-2737 GCA_963922935.1 uncultured Alphaproteobacteria bacterium
TCCTTTTCTGATCTGGCGAAAGATGCCTATGCTTTGCCGAGTCGTCTGCTCGATTTGATGGCCCGGTCGCAGTCAATCTATGAACGGATCGTGCGGTTAGACCGCTCGCTTTACGGTACGCTCGCGGCGCAAACAGGCAATACGGTGGCGGATCAGATTAGTCGGCTTGAACAAGCCTTTGGACGACAGAACCGTTAAGCTTTCGCCGAAAGTCTCTCAACAGCCCAAGAGGCCGCGTCCTGCACGACGGGATCGGAGTCTTTGAGATAGGCTTCGGCAACAGGTCGTAGCTCTTCTTGGCCTGAATTCCCAATCGCATAGAGGACGTTTCGCAAGAAGCGCTTCCAGCCAATGCGTTTGATGGGCGACCCCGCAAAGTGACCCCGAAATCCTGCCTCCCCAAGTTGGGCTAAATCTTGAAGTTTTGGCGCGTTTAGGTCTTCGCGGGCTGCTAGTTTTACCTCACGTCCGGTCTGCGCGAATTTATTCCAAGGACAGACGGCGAGACAATCATCGCAGCCATAAATCCGGTTGCCCATCTTCTCCCGTAAGTCCAAATCGACCGGACCGGCATGTTCGATTGTCAGATAGGAAATGCACCGCCGCGCATCTAACTGGTACGGCGCGGGGAAGGCATCTGTCGGGCAAGCATCCAGGCATGTGCGACAGTTGCCACAATGGTCTGTTTCAGCAGGGGTCGGTCTCAGGTCGGCTGCGCTTAGGATCGTGCCAAGAAAAAGCCAGTTACCCCAATCTCGGGATAGCAGGTTGGTATGTTTGCCTTGCCAACCTAATCCGGCTTGGGCGGCCAAAGGTTTTTCCATCAAAGGTGCCGTATCCACGAAGATTTTGACGTCCTGTTTCGTGTCACGCGCGAGGAGGCCCGCAATTTCTTTCAGCCGCCCTTTCATCACGTCATGATAGTCGCGTCCGCGCGCATAGACGGAAATTGTTGCGAGGTCTGTCTGCTCTAGTGTTGTCAGGGGGTCTGAGTCTGGCCCGTAATTCATGCCAAAGATGACCGCGCTTTTCGCTTCGGGCCATAGCGTTTGTGGATGGGCGCGGCGGTCGAGCGTAGCCTCCATCCAATCCATGGAGGCGTGGCGACCTTGCGCGACAAAATCCCGAAGATAGTCACCGGCTTGGGTTCCAAAATCGCTTAAGCTAGCGACATGGGGCGGGGTGAACCCCAGCGCCTTGGCGCGTTTCACGACGCTGGCCGGCAGCGGGGTCACTAAAAATCCAAATCCGTATAATGGCGCGGGGCGCGTAAGCCGGGAATCCTATCGCCCAGAAGGGGTCGGAAACTCGGCCGGCTTTTAATGCGAGCATACCAACTTTGTAGCTCCGGCCACTCGCGCCAAGGGATTTCGCCGAGAAAATCTAAGCAGGAGAGGTGAGCGGCCGCCATAATATCCGCCATCGTAAAGGCGTCCCCCGCAAGGCCGTCCCGGTTCTGTAAGAGCCAGTCAAGATATTCCAAATGCGCTCTGAGGTGCGCTCGCCCCTCCCGCAGCAGGGTCGCATCCGGCGTACCGCCCATTCGCGTTGTCTCCAGCTTTTCAGATAGGAGACAGGCATTGACCTCTGTATCAAAGCGTTCCTGCATCCAAGCGCAGAGTCGCCGGGCTTCTGCCCGCGCCACGCGGTCTTGCGGCAGGAGGGGATTGCGCGCACTGGCCTCTTCCGCATATTCACACAGGGCTTGGGAGCCAATAATCGTGACGGGTCCATCCGGCGTAATATCGCTGAGCACAGGCGGGACCCCCTCGACGGCTAGTTCAAGGAATTCTTCCGGTGGGGACCAAGGGTCGATAATTTCTTCGCGCAGCTTTAGCTTCTTCTCTGCAAAGCAGAGGCGCACGGCGCGGGAGCCGGGGTGTAGCGGGTAGTGATATAGCACACGCATAAGCGCTTAATGATGCGTCAATTAAGGCAAATGAAGCTTTAAAAGCTGTGGTTAGCAGAGCGTTAATTCCACGCAATTTCTCATTCTAAGGTGCGTCGCTCACGTCAAAGCGTGCATTGCCATGCGCCTCGCCGCAACCGACGGGATGCGGGTGGATCAGGATGTCAGCCGACGGGAAAGCCGTCATTAGACGTTTTTCCGCGGCTAGGACCACATCATGGGCGTCTGAAAGGGACATGGCGGCGTCGACATCCAAGCGCATTTGCATATGCAAATGCGGGCCGGAGGCGCGCGTTCTTAAATTAGTGACGGCGCGGATGCGCGGGTCTGTCATGATTTGGGCTTTGATCAGTTTACGGTCATCTTCTGGCAGTTCCCTATCCATCAGTTGCGCCCACGCGTGGGAGGCGACACGGAAAGCTGTCCAAAGAAGCCATATGGCTAATCCCGCTGCGACAAGCGGATCGGCCCAATGCGCCTCTGTGAAGGTCGCGATCGCTAAGCCCGCAATGACGAAAAGGTTGCCAAAAAGGTCGGCCATATAGTGAGCGCGATCGCCCCGTACCGCAATGGAACCGGTCGCCCGAATGGCCCAGCTTTGTGCGATCATCAGCCAGATCGTGAGAACTGAAAAAAGTCCCAAAACGACAATCGCTGTCGTGGATGTTCCCACAGAGTGGCTATGCCCAAAATGCCCTGCATGGTCTTCGTGACCCGGATGATCGGAATGTTGGAGTGTATTAATAGATGCAGATTGCAGCGTGTCTGGGTTTAAAGCCTCTAGCGATGCGCCGAGGAGATGCATGGCGGCCAAAGCGATGAGGCAGA
>CAWUKE010000232.1:0-2733 GCA_963922935.1 uncultured Alphaproteobacteria bacterium
ATCTACACCGACGCTATCGAGTTTCTCAAGATCGACCTCTGTATCCCGAGGGTAGGCGTCAAAATCTTCCCCAGGCGCAAACTGTGTCGGATTGACATAAATCGACGCGACCGCATGGTCCGCTTTGGATTTTGCCAGTTTCATCAATGACAAATGCCCGTCATGCAGGGCCCCCATCGTCGGGACAAAAGCGATCTTGCCGCCTTGCGCGCGCATCTGCGCCACATATTGCCGTAGGTCAGGGAGCGCCTTAGCAACGGTAATTTTTGAAGACATGAGCAAAACCGCAAAGGGTCAAAAAGACCGGTGAAAATATTACCGCGGGAGCGATAGCACACGACATCGGCGCGCAGGAAGGGAAAGAATCTCTGCATGGGAGGCGCAAAGCGACTTGGCTTGGGATTGCGCTAACCCTTCCACCCGCGCCGTATAAACCGGCTGACCGGCGGCAAAGCCGCTCCGCGGTGAAATCTTCCCGCCCCCGGCTGCTCTGCGTAAATGCGACGCCGCAATCTCTGACGCGGCAGCACTTTGAAAGCCGCCAATCTCGATCGCCCAGACGCCGTCGCCAGACCCCTTCACAGTTACGACGCTCGCATTTTGGACAGAGGCTTGTTGGGATGTTGGAGAGGGTAAAGACGACCCAGATGTTTGCCGCATGACATCAAACCCGCGGTCGATCAGCTCTTCCATATGCGCGTTGCGAGACCCCGTACTGGCGCCGCCTAGGACAATCGCCAATAATCGTCGCGATTGACCGTCAACGGCCCGCGTCGCGCTAATCACCAGATTATAGCCAGACGCGCGTGTGAAACCCGTCTTGAACCCATCGACATCCGGGCGCGACAGCAAGGCATTGGTACTTTTCCGACCCTGAAAGTGAGTTTGCCCGAAATAGTGATAATGTTGCGGAAATTGGGCCAGGGTCGCATGGGCCAGCTTTGCCATATCCCGAGCCGTTGTGACCTGTTCCTCATTTGGCAGGCCCGTCGCATTTCTAAACACCGTCTGACGCATTCCAAGGGCGCGGGCCTTATCGGTCATCCTTGCCGCAAAGGCAGCTTCTGAACCCGCTAAACTCTCAGCCAAAACGACAGCCGCATCATTAGAGCTACGAACCGCGACGGCTTGAACCAATGTATCAATACTAACCCGCTGACCCGTCCGAAGCCCCATCTTCACGGGCGGCGTTCGCGCCGCATTGGCCGAAACAATCACCTCTGAGTCTAACGTTATCTGCCCGCGTTCCACCGCCTCGAAGACGAGGTGTAGCGTCATGATTTTTGTCAGGCTCGCCGGGTGTCGTTGCGCGTCAATTTGGCGGGCGTGTAGAATATCCAACCGATCAGCATCGACAATGATCGAGGCGTAGCGCCCCTCAGAGGCCTGAGACAGCCCCGCAAACAGAGCCATGATAATCGCGATGATAAACGGACGGATCACGCCTGCGCCGATGGCGCAGGAAAGTTAGAACAGGGTTAACGCAACGTTATCAAGAACAGGCATCACTGAAAAAGCACGAACCCTATCAGCGCCATTAGACAGACAGGGTAGGCTTCGCTAAAGCGCGGCGAATGGCTAAATCCCCTGCAAATCCCCCTGAGATCAATGTCGATATGGTCTCTGACTTTGTCTGTCCTTGGTGCTGGCTGGGTTACAAGCAATTCTTAGCCGCCGCCAAAGGTGCAAAGCCGAAGCCCGCCCTGACCTTCCGCCCTTATATGCTCGACCCTAATGTCCCTGAAGACGGTGAGGATTACCGGACCTATATGGCCGCAAAGTTTGGCGACGGGGCGAAAGATCGCTTCAAAGAATCGAGGGCTCATTTGGAAAGAGAAGGCAAAGCGCTTGGAATTGATTTCGACTTTTCAGCGATCACACGCCGCCCCAATAGCCTTAATGCCCATCGTTTATTGAAATGGGCACAAGGACAGGATGAAGGCCCGGCCGTTGCTGAGCGCCTATTCCAAGCGTTTCACGAAAAAGGGCAGGATATCGGGGATACGAACGTCCTCGTCGATATTGCCCAGGACGCAGGCTTGGATGGAGACCTAGTGAAAGCGCTTTTAGGACGGGATGATGATAAGCTCGCTATTCTGCAAGAGGTGCAATTCTTCCGCGGTCTAGGCGTTTCGGGCGTTCCCACCTTTATTTATAATGGCCAATTTGCTGTCCAAGGCGCACAGCCTATGGACACGCATAAACGCGCCTTTAAACAGGCGCAGCAACAGCAACCGATGGCCGACTGAGCGGCGATGATAATAAGGGGACTGACACCATGACCAATTTTGAAATTGTAGCCTTTTATCTGGCTTTGACATTGCTGCTGAACATCGCGCTTATGCTACGCGTCGGCAATGTGCGTCTGTCCCGAAAGATCAATCTAGGGGATGGGGGTGACGACCTTATGCTGTCACGCATCCGCGCTCACGGCAATTATATCGAAAACGCCCCCCTTATCCTTTTGGGACTATTCGGCATCGCTATGCTAAACGGATCAGGCATCGTCTTGCATGTCCTTGGCGCTGTATACTTCGTCGGTCGTATTCTTCACGCTATGGGTATGGCCGGCACAGTCGGGCAAGGACGCTTACTGGGCACGCTCTCGGCCTTACTCGTCTATCTCGTTGGCGGCCTTTACATTCTTTATCTCATTTTCTTCGGCGGATCCGTTTAATTGGCCCTGCATGACCCGCTTTCCCTCGACCCGCTCGATCAGCCGCTCTCGCAGCT
>CAWUKE010000233.1:0-2693 GCA_963922935.1 uncultured Alphaproteobacteria bacterium
AGATCATCCAGATTTTCCGCCCCGCGGCTCACCTGCGCCAGAAGGTCAGACCGGCCGATAATATCTTCCAGGCTCTCTGCGCCAATTTCCGCGAGGATTTCCCGAACCTCTTCCGCGATGAAGGTCATCAGATTGATCACCTTCTCTGGCGTTCCGGTGAACTTCTCGCGCAAGGCGGGATCCTGTACACAAACGCCAACCGGGCAGGTATTGCTGTGGCACTGGCGGACCATGATGCAGCCCATTGCGACGAGGCTCAGCGTGCCAATGCCATATTCTTCGGCGCCGAGCATGGCCGCGATGACGATGTCCCGACCGGTCTTCAGCCCGCCATCTGCGCGTAGCGTGATCGGATCGCGCAAGCGGTTGAGCGTCAGGACCTGATGCGCTTCTGACAGCCCTAGCTCCCACGGAATGCCCGCATATTTCAGCGATGTATTCGGCGAGGCCCCCGTGCCGCCATTATGGCCCGCGATCAGGATCGTGTCGGCTTTGGCTTTGGCCACGCCCGCAGCAATCGTGCCGACGCCGGAGGAGGCCACCAGCTTCACACAAACGCGCGCGGTCGGATTGATCTGCTTTAGATCGTAGATCAGCTGCGCCAGATCTTCGATTGAATAGATGTCGTGGTGCGGCGGCGGCGAGATGAGCGTTACGCCCGGTGTGGCGTTCCGGAACTTCGCGATCATCTCTGTGACCTTAAAGCCGGGAAGCTGCCCGCCTTCACCGGGCTTGGCGCCTTGGGCGACCTTAATCTCGATCTCGCGACACTGGTTCAGATATTCCGCTGTCACGCCAAAACGGCCCGAGGCGATCTGCTTGACTGCACTGTTGGGATTGTCGCCGTTGGGCAGCGGCGTGTAGCGCGCGCGGTCTTCACCGCCTTCGCCCGACACAGACTTTGCGCCAATGCGGTTCATGGCGATGTTGAGCGTACCATGCGCTTCGGGTGAGAGCGCGCCGAGCGACATGCCGGGCGTGCAGAAACGCCGCCGGATTTCATTAACCGACTGGACCTTATTGATCGGGATCGGCGCCGCCAGAGCCTTAATGTCGAGTAAGTCGCGGAGTTGAATTGGCGCACCGCCATTCACGACATCGGCATATTTGCGGTACAGCTCATAATCCTCACGCCCCACCGCTTCTTGCAGCATGTGGATCATATCGGCCTTGTAGGCGTGGCGTTCGCCGCGCGCGCGGACGCGGTAAAGCCCGCCGACGGGCAAGCGCACAACTGCACTGTCATAAGCCTCTTCGTGGATGGCGAGAAGCTGATGCTCCAGACCCGAAAGACCGATGCCTGATATGCGGCTGGTCATGCCGGGGAAGAATTCACCGACCAGCGCGCGAGACAGGCCGAGTGCCTCAAAATTGAGACCACCGCGATAAGAGCTAATGACGCTAATCCCCATTTTGGAGATGATCTTGAGCAAGCCCCCTTCAATGGCTTTCTTATAGTTGGCCACCGCCTCATCCACGGAAAGCTCGACCAGTCCGCGCCGCACGCGATCCTGCACGCTGGCTTCGGCCATATAGGCATTGACCGCTGTCGCACCGGTGCCAATCAGCACGGCGAAGTAATGCGTGTCGAGACATTCGGCGGACCGGACAATGATCGAGCAAGACGACCGCAGCCCTGTTTCTTTCAAACGTTGCTGCACGGCAGCAGTAGCGAGGATCATTGGAACAGCCGCGCGGTCTTTGCTGACATTCAGGTCCGATAGGACGACGTTTTCCGTGCCAGAACGCACCGCGTCCTCAGCCTCTTTTTTGATGCGGGTGATCGCGGCCAGAAGGGCTTGTCCTGATGTATCCCCCGCAGCGGGGACATCGAAGGTGCAATCAATAACCGTCAGCGTCTTTTTCGCAAAAGCCTCAAAGCGGCGATACATGCCCGTCGTCATGACCGGACTGTTGAGGACGAACATTTCCCGCGTCTGCGAGCCCGACTCTTCAAGGATATTGCGCAAGTTTCGGAAGCGCGTCTTCAAGCCCATGACCCGCGTCTCTCGAAGCGGATCAATCGGCGGGTTAGTCACCTGGCTAAAGTTCTGCCGGAAGAAATGCGACAGCGGGCGGTAAAATTCTGAGAGGACGGCCAGCGGTGTGTCGTCGCCCATCGAGCCGATGGATTCCTTCCCAGCTTCCGCCATGGGCGTGAGGATCAGTTCCATATCTTCTAGCGTTTGACCGACGCTGACTTGGCGACGGATCAAGTCTTCGCCCGCCAGTTCAGGCTCGCCTTCAGGTCCCGCCAATTTTTCGTCCAGATTGATGACTTTCTTCAGCCACTTGGCGTAAGGCCGCTTATTTGCCAGTTCGTCGAGGATTTCATGGCTTTGATAGAAGCGACCCTCTTCCAGATCGACTGCGATCATCCGGCCCGGCGAAATGGCGCCGCGCGCCGTGATCTCGCCTTCATCCATCGGGCACATGCCGGTTTCTGATCCGACGGCTAAAATGCCGTTTTGAGAGATGGAATAGCGCAACGGCCGCAGGCCATTCCGATCCAGACCTGCCATCACCCAGCGCCCGTCATAAGCCGCAAGCGCCGCTGGGCCATCCCACGGCTCCATCACGGCGTTGCAATATTCATAAAGCGCGCGCCAGCTCTCTGGCATCAGATCGCCCCGCTTGGAATAGGCTTCGGGGATCAGTAGCGTTTTTGCCATCGGCGCCGTGCGACCCGCGCG
>CAWUKE010000234.1:0-2664 GCA_963922935.1 uncultured Alphaproteobacteria bacterium
GAATCCGCGATCCGGGCGCGGCAAGATCAGTATAATGCGTCATATCACAGTGCCGCGTGCCGTTTAGTAGGTAAGCGCCTGACAGCTCCGCATCGACCGGACCCATACAGGCGAGCCGCGTTTCCAGCCGCGAAAATTTCCCACCAAAGCTAAGCGCCGTCTGGCGAAAAGTAGCATTATCCCAGAGCGTGATATGGGCACGGACGTGACGGATCATGTCCTCCCCATCGTCTGATAGAACCGTCCGCCGTAACGTGCCGCCGTCTTTGACGACATAAGTGAGGTCGAGGTTGGCAAAACCCGCTTCGCCTTCCTGATGTTCGATCACGTCGAGCGATGCGCCTTTGCCGACTTCGATCCGGATGCGCGCATTGCCCGTCGATAGATCGCGCAGCTCCAGCGGCTTATCAAACGATGTACCGTCCGGTACCACGACAGAGGTCACGCCGTCAGCATACTCAGCGGCGATCTGGCCTAGCGCCTCTTCGGGGGCAGCAGGCTGAATATCCGTGTTCTTTAGTGCAGGACCGTCCAGGCGCGCGGGCATGGCGGCGTCGAACCCGTCCGGGTCTGTCGCGCCTACGGCGGCGCGCAGGTCGGACCACTTCCAGGCCTCCAGGCCTTTATGGGGCAGTTGATCACGCATATGCGTCATAGCCTTCCGCTTCGAGCTTTTTCGCGAAATCCGCTTCGCCCGTAGCCGCGATACCGCCGCCGGCCAGAACGTGAACTTTGTCCGGCACGATATAATCAAGCAGGCGCTGATAGTGCGTGATGACGAGTAGGCCGCGGTCCGGTGAGCGCAGCGCATTCACCCCGTCCGCCACAATGCGAAGCGCATCCACGTCGAGGCCGGAGTCGGTCTCGTCCATCACAATAAAGCGCGGTTCCAGCATCATCATCTGGAAGATTTCCATGCGCTTTTTCTCGCCGCCGGAAAAACCGACATTGAGAGGACGGCGGAGCATTTCGGGTTTGATCTTCAGCTCTTTGGCGATCGCTCGCGCCTTTTTCATAAAGTCCGGCGCGCTGATCTCCTCCTCGCCGCGCGCTTTGCGCTGGGCATTCATGGCGGTGCGCAGAAAGGTGAGCGTCGGCACGCCCGGGATTTCCAGCGGGTATTGAAAGGACAGGAACAAGCCTTTCGCTGCCCGCTCTTCCGGGTCCATATCGAGCAGATCTTCGCCGTCGAGGGTGACATCGCCGCCTTCGACGTCATAGCCGTCCCGGCCCGTCAGGACGTAAGACAAAGTCGATTTCCCGGCCCCGTTCGGGCCCATAATCGCATGGACTTCACCCAACGGAACGGAGAGCGAAAGGTCGCTGAGGATGGTTTTCTGACCGTCGTCCACGGTCGCGGTGAGGTTTTTGATCTCTAACATAATTACTCTCTTTTCTGCTTTCGCCGACTTGATCGGCGAACCCATCACACAAAGTTGGAATTTTTTGGGAGATGAGCAGGCCGATCAAGTTGGCCTGAGCTTTTCAAATTTCATCCTCTGTAAGCCGTCACTTCGATTTCGACCTTCATCCGCTCGTCGACCAGATCCGCGATCACCATGGTCGCGGCGGGGAGGATTTTGCCGAAATGCTGGCGGATAACGGGGAGGACTTTCTCGACGTCAGCGCGGTCGGTCAGCGTATATTGCACGCGGATCGTATGGCCGAGCTCGAACCCGCCGGCTTTCAAGGCCGCTTGGATGTTCGCGAACGTATTCATCGTCTGCTGCGCGACGTCTTCGGGGATCTCGCCCGTCGTGTAATCATAGCCAACTGTGCCGGAGACAAAGCACCAATCGCCTTGCACGACGGCACGGCTCATGGCGTAGGTCTTTTCGCCTTCTGACAGGCTGATAAATTGTCGTTTGGCTTTAGCCATTTTCGTTTTCCTTTAAGGGCAGAGATCGGTTGTCCAGACGTCGGGCGCGTCGCCGCGCAGGCATTTCACCCGCGTGCCATAAGCCGCCAGAACGCCGGCGTCGAACAGGGCGTAGCTTTCTTCTGCTGATACGCTGTCATCGGCCAGGCCCGTCCGGCGGATGACGAAGATCGTCGCGCCATTGACCATTTTTTCCGTCATCGACACGCGAGTCATGGGGCCTGCGTCCGTGTTGTAATAGACCAAGAACTCGTCCTTGGCTGCGAATTGCTCCATGCCGGTTTCGACTGGGATAAATCGTGCCAGATCGACACTGTAATCTGACGGATCAAGCGATAGCAGATCATCCGGCATAATGGCCGCACCCCCGGCCATCATTGCGTCGCCCATGAGGGCGTCTTGGGAGGCCGCAGTTACAGTTTCATTCTGCTCAAGCTGAGCTGAATTAACTGGAGTGTCGGGCATGTATTCTTTCATAGCGGAGTCTACGCCATTCATAAAAAGCGCCCCACATATTGCGAAAGCCGCAACAATAATAGTGATCCAATGGAACCAGCGCATTAACCGACGCTACCTTCCAGGCTAATCGCGACCAGCTTTTGCGCTTCGACGGCGAATTCCATCGGCAGTTCTTGCAAGACTTCCCGACAGAAGCCGTTGACGAGTAGCGCGACCGAGTCTTCCTCCGACAGACCACGCTGGCGGCAATAGAAGAGCTGATCGTCAGACAGCTTAGACGTTGTCGCCTCATGCTCAAATTGCGCTGTGGGCGTGCCGCTTTCAAT
>CAWUKE010000235.1:0-2614 GCA_963922935.1 uncultured Alphaproteobacteria bacterium
CGGCGTCTGACACCCGTTACGCTCAAGCCGTCGCGGCGGCGTGCGGCGAACGAAAATGAAGCGGGCTCTGCAGAGCAATTTCGCGGGCGCATCAAAGGGACACACATCACCCGCGCCGCCCGACAGCTGGCCGTGTTAATTGGCGCGGCCACGCCTGTTGAAGAGGCGCTGAAAATCACCGCGCTGCAATTTGAACGCTCCCGCCTGCGCTCGGTCCTCTTGGACGCGCGCAGCGATGTCATGGAAGGTGCGCGCCTGTCTGAGGCTTTGTCCCGCCATCCCAATGTGTTCGATCCCCTCACAGTCGCCATTGTCGCGGCCGGTGAACAATCCGGGCAGCTTGGTGAGGTGCTGGAGCGTCGGGCGGATGATTTGGAAGCTGCGGATGCGATCCGGCGCAAGGTCATGGGCGCGACGGCCTATCCCGTTTTGTTATTAATCGTGGCACTGATCGTAACGGTCGTTTTGCTGACGCTCGTTGTGCCGAAGGTGGCGGAACAATTTGTGGTCTTGGGCGAAGAGCTGCCACCCCTCACGCGCGGGACAATTGCTGTGTCAGATTTCATCAAGGCGCGGTGGTGGGTTTTGCTCGGACTGTTCGGCCTCAGCTACGGCGCGTTTTGGATGTGGAAACGCACAGAGGCGGGGCGTCTGCAGTGGGATGGGTTTAAGCTGCGCTTGCCTGTCTTGGGCCGTGTCATCCGCAACCTGGAAGCGGCGCGGTTTTCGCGTACGATTGCGGGTTTGATCTCGGCGGGGACACCCGCTTTGACCGCGCTGGAAACCGCGCGGCATACGCTGCGCAATCGGGTTATGCGAGACGGTGTGACGGACGCCATCACCCGCGTGCGCGAAGGTGCGCCGATCTCAAGCGCGCTGCGCCGGACCGATGTGTTTCCGCCTTTGGTGGTGCAAATGGTCCAAGGCGGGGAGGCCTCGGGCGATACGGGGCCGATGTTTGCGAAATCCGCTGATTATCTGGAAAGTGAATTTGAAGCGGCGACGCAAGTTTTCCTGAGCTTGCTGGAACCGCTGATTATCGTCCTGCTGGGCGGGATTGTCTTGTTAATCGCAGCCGCTATTTTCCTGCCTATCCTACAGCTCAATACGCTGTCCTTCTAAGGAGACATGATGTTTCACGTGAAACACTCAGAGACAGACCCCAAAAGCCGATCAGGCGAAGACGGCTTCACCCTGACCGAAGTTCTGGTGACGATGGCGATTATTGGATTGCTGGCGACCGGGGTTGTGCTGGCGGTACTGCCGCGTCTTGGCGATGCCTCTATTACTAAAGCGAAGACGGATATTGCCAGCTATCAACAGGCGATGGAAATGTTCCGGTTAGATCATTTCCGGTATCCGTCTGAACAGGAAGGGCTGGACGCTCTAGTCACAGCGCCTTCGTCTATTGATCCGGCCAAATATCCGGCGGAAGCCTATATTCAGCGTCTTCAAGATGACCCTTGGGGTAATCCTTACATCTATCGCAATCCGGGTGAAAACGGGCCGTATGATATATTGTCCTTCGGCGCAGATGGCCAAGAAGGCGGCGAAGGGGCCGATGCCGATATTATCAGCGGACAGTAAGCGTCTAAAAGGACGCTCTTCTGACGCAGGGTTTAGCCTCGTCGAACTCCTCGCCGTGCTCGCAATTATGAGCCTGATGGTCGGCGCGGTTGTGATGTCTATTCCAGCAGGCCCCAGCGCAGAGGACCGCGACACACAGATGATGGTCGACGTTGTGCAAGCCAGGCTGGATGAAGCCGCGCTCGCAGGGGAAATGCGGGCGATCCGCCTGACAGACACAAATTTGGATGTGTTACGCGCTGAAGGGGTAGACCTCGTGCTTATGGCCGAACTGCCTTGGCCAGAAAGAGCGCGCGTGATCGCCATTCAAGGTGAGACCGCTTTAGATTTAAGTGCGGAGATCCCGCCCTTGATTTGGATCGAACCTTATGGGCAGGTCCCTGATCTTGAGATTACCTTGCGCGGCGCGTCAGAGACGTTCCGCCTGTCTTTTGACGATCAAGGCCGCCTCGCCCGAGAGGCGCTATGAAGTCTGATGCGCCTCATAATGCGGACGGCTTCACCTTGGTCGAAGTTCTGGTCAGCCTCGCCATCTTTAGCTTGGCCGTCGTGGGATTAAATCAAGCCGCCAATCTGGCTGTGCGCGGCACAGCCGACCTGGCCCTGCGGACCCATGCGGGGTTCGTCGCTGATAACGCCGTTGTTTTGTCAAAGGTGGCGGCGTTGGAAACAGGGACAGTGCGCCGCGAAGCGCAGTCCGGTGGGCGGCGATTTGATGTGGCGGTCACGACAGCCCCGACCGAACAGTCCGGGTTTTACGAGCTGACAATTTCGGTCAGCGCGGCGGACGCGGATCAGATCATCGCCAGCCGCCGGGCCTTTCGCTATATATCGCCCATCACAAATCAAGCCGTCCAAGATGGGGCGTCGCCATGAGTGTGCTGCCCAAAAAAAATCTGAGAGAAAAATCGGGAGAAAATCCGAGAGAAAAGGCGACAGACAAAGACGCCGGCTTTACCCTTGTCGAAGTCTTGATTTCGCTCTTCATCTTCGCCTTGCTGACGACAGGCGCCTATATCGCTTTGGC
>CAWUKE010000236.1:0-2598 GCA_963922935.1 uncultured Alphaproteobacteria bacterium
GGCGACAAGTGATCGGCCCCGCTATCAGGCTGGCCGAACGCGGGTTCACAGTCACGCCCTTGCAGGCGCTATCGCTGGACGGTGCGGACAGCCTTGAGGCGGATGAGAGCTCCGTGGCTTATTTCAAAGGACGCGAGGCGGGTGACCAACTAGTCCAAACTGACTTAGCGAAGACGCTGCGCCGTATCGTCAAAGAAGGTCGCGAGGGTTTCTACAGCGGCAAAACCGCAGACCTGCTTGTTGCGGAAATGGTCCGTGGCGGTGGGGTGATCACGCATGAGGATCTGGCCGCCTATGAGGTGATTGAGCGCGCGCCCATTACGGGAGAGTTTCAAGGCTATTCAATCGCCGCCATGCCCCCGCCGTCTTCGGGCGGCGTGCATATGGTGCAGATGCTGAAGATTTTATCTAATTTTGAGCTGAAAAGCAGAGAGCATAATTCCGCAGACTATCTTCATTTGCTCATTGAAGCGATGCGGCGGGCTTATGCGGATCGGAGCCTCTATCTTGGGGATCCAGATTTTGTGGATGTGCCTGTCGATCAACTCCTAAGCGATCCTTACACAGCCGAACAGGCGATTGGGATCAGCCAATCAAGCGCAACCCGGTCGAGTGCCGTTCGTCCGGGCTTGCCCATTCCCGAAGAAAGCCTGAACACAACGCATTATTCGGTGATTGATCGCGACGGTTTGGCTGTTGCGGTCACCTACACGCTAAATTTCTCTTATGGGTCTGGCTATTCCGTTGATGGCGCGGGCTTTCTTCTTAATAATGAAATGGATGATTTTTCGGCCAAGCCTGGCAGCCCCAATGGCTATGGTTTGATTGGCGGGGAAGCGAACAAGATCGAGCCGCGTAAGCGCCCTCTGTCTTCCATGACGCCAACGCTTCTTTTCAAAGACGGGGAGGTTGTTTTGGCAACGGGCTCGCCCGGAGGATCGACCATCATCACCAGCGTTATGCAGACCGTTTTGAACTATACGCTTTGGGAGATGAACGCGGCCGACAGCCTTCACGCGCCGCGCATTCATCATCAATGGCTGCCGGACCTTGTGATTGTGGAACCCGGGATCAGCCCGGATACGCTCGAGAGGTTAGACGCGATGGATCATGTCTTCGCACGCAATGAGAATGGGCGGGTCGCTCGCACGACACTCGGTGTTGTCAATTCTGTCGGTCGACGCGGTGATTGGTTTGTCGGGGCCAGCGACCCTCGCGATCCGGATGGGGCGGCTGTCGGGGTAGACTAAGTTGTTCCCAAATCGACTTCTAACTCACTAATAGAGTGCGTGAAATTATTGGGCAGCACAGTTTGCTTGCCTGTCCATTCAATGTTCGGAAAGCGATCGAAAATCTGCGTGTAAGCCGCGTTAAGCTGCATGTTCGCAATGCGTTGCCCCATGCAGACATGGGCGCCCATACCAAAGGCAATATGTTTCGCCGCATTGTCGCGGGTGATGTCAAATGTGTCGGGATCGGCAAAGACTTCTGGATCGCGATTGGCGGCCCCATACCACATCACAATCTTCTCGCCTTTTGCAATTTTCTGACCCCGAATTTCCGTGTCTTTGAGCGCTGTACGCCGCATATACATGACGGGGCTAACCATGCGGACGATTTCATGAACCATATTCGGGATGAGGGAACGATCTGCTAAGACTTTCGCCTTTTGATCGGGGTTTCGGCCAAGCAGTCGCAGGCCACCTGACAGGGAATTCCGCGTCGTATCGTTGCCCGCGATGATGATCAGAAGCCACGATCCATCTAGGAATTCATCTGGAAGTTTCGCCCCCCCGACTTCCACATTGGCGATCGCAGACAGCAAGTCATTTGTTGGGTTTTTACGCCGGTCGAGTAGGACGTCGCGACCATAAGCGAACATCGCTTCGACCTCGGTCAGGAACTTCATGACGAGGGCTGGATCAACGCTCGTCAGGTCCTCGGTCCCGAGCACGTAGCTGGCATGTTCGAGCATATCCATCCATTCCCGGATTTTCGGGCGGTCGGCCTCTGGCACGCCGAGCATTTCGCAAAGTGTAAAGAGCGGCAGCTGTGACGAGAAATGCTCAACCCAATTCAGGCGTGGCCCAGCTGCCGCGCACCCGTCAAGTAGGTCCGAAATCTTGGCTTCCACCTTTGTTTTCAGCTCTGCAACGTAGCCGGGTTTGACGAACTGCATATGTTCGCGCCGCAATTCCATGTGATGCGGCGCGTCGAGGCAGATCATCGTGTTGAGCGAGGCACTATGGAGCTTGGGGTGCTGACGCTCGCCTTCTGCGTATGCCATCATGATCCCGCCCATTTGTGACGAGAATGTTTTCGTGTCTAAGCTTGCAGTCCGGATGTCATCATATCGCGTCAGCGCCCAAAAGCCTTCCAGCTTCTTTGTGTCCAAAGAATGCCACATGACAGGCGCGTCTTCGCGCATGGTCTTAAAGGCTTCCCAAGGCTGCTCACCTGCAAAGGTTAGAGGTTCACCGAGGTCGACTGGCGGGGCGAGGGGATAGCGAATAGGGTAGGTCGGTGTGTTGGGCCCCCGGTCAGGCTGAAATGTCTCTGTGACCAGTTGCAAGCCCATATATGCCTCCGACTTTATTC
>CAWUKE010000237.1:0-2567 GCA_963922935.1 uncultured Alphaproteobacteria bacterium
CGCGCGCCAGCGACGGAAGAACTGTTCTCTAACGGGCCGCACCTCGCCACGAACCAATTTGAAATTGGCGACTCTACGCTGGGCAAAGAAACCGCCACAGGCGCGGAATTTGCCATCCGCCATCGCGGCGAAGGCAGTGCTGTCACGCTGAACGTCTTCTACACGAACTATTCCGACTATATTTTCGAGCAGGAAACGGGCGAGGAAGAAGACGAACTGCCCGTCTTTGAATTTGTCGCTGAAGATGCGGATTTCTACGGCTTTGAACTGGCGGGCCAGTTTGACATGTATAGCGGTCCGAACTGGACCGTCAGCACGGACGGCGTGGTGGAATATCTGCGCGCCAAAGCGGACGCTGATTTGCCACGTATTCCGCCGCTCTCTGTCCTCGTGGGCCTGAACGCGCGCAAAGGCCCCCTGTCCATGCGCGGGGAATTTGACTGGGCCAATGGCCAAGACAACACGGCCCCATTTGAGCTGAAGACAGACGGCTACACGCTTCTCAATGCATCTGTGGCCTATGACCTGAGCGAGGCGCTGACGGTGCGCGTCGGTGTCGACAACCTCACCGATGAGGACGCCCGCCAGCATACAAGCTTCCTGAAAGATCAAGTCCCGCTTCCCGGGCGGAATTTCAAATCCAGCTTCGTTGCGCGCTTCTAAAGCGTCGATCTAATCCACGTCAGCGACGGTCTGTTCGACCAGGTCGCTGACGACGGCGCGTAGGGCCACGTCTTTGGCGTGGCCTTGCTCGACAAGGTCCTGATAGGTTTTCACCTGACGCTGGGCCGACGTCCCGCGCTGCACAATCGTGCGAATATGCGCCAATTCGGCCGTACAGCCTAAAGCGTCGGCATCTTCGGCTACTAGATCGATAAGCTGTTCCGCCAAGTCAGGGAACGGCACTGTTTCGCCAGAGCCAAAGTCGATTAGGTCCCCGCCCACACTGTGGCGTTGCGCGAGCCAGCGGTTTTCCTCAATCAAGAAGGCTGGATAAGCGCGCCACTTCAAATTCTGCGTTTTCAGCCGCAAAATCCGCCGCGTCACACATTGATAAATCGCGGCAATACAGACGGCATCTTCTACCCGTGTGCAGACATCGCAAATCCGCATTTCAAGGGTCGGGAATTTATGGCTGGGGCGAATATCCCACCAGACTTTTGTGCTGTTCTTAATAACCTTCGCCTGGACCAGCACGTCAATCAGGCGCTTATATTCTGACCAGCTGGCCATGGTTTCAGGCATCCCGGTGCGCGGCATACCGTCGAAAACCGACAGACGGTAGGCGTGCATCCCCATGCTGCGACCATTCCAAAACGGGCTAGAGGCGGACAAAGCCAGCATATGCGGCAGGAAATAACGCATCTGGTTCATCACTTCGATGCGCAAGGAAGGCTCTTTAAGGCCGACATGCACATGCATGCCGCAAATCATCATGCGGTGGATCGCCCCGCGCATATCGCGTGAAAGCTGCGCATATCGCGCCCCGCGCGTCGCCTTTTGATCTTCCCATTGCGCGAAAGGATGGGTCGACGCCGCCATGAGGTTGAGATCAAATTGCCTTGCGGTTTCTGCTAAAACGCCCCGCATTTCGACGAGCTGCTGGCGTACATCCGCCGCTGTCTCGCACACATCTGTCGCAATTTCGATCTGACAACGAAGGAATTCCGGCGTGACGCGCTTGCCGAGTTGGTCTTTGCAAGCCTTGAAGAATCCGCGCGGCGGGTTGCTTTTGGCATCGCCTGTCAGAGGATCAACGAGAAGATATTCTTCCTCAACGCCGAGCGTAAGGCCGTCCTCTATCTGTTGCAGCGCCGACATGGCCTAAAACAACGATAAATCGAACGCCTTGTCAAAGGCCCGCGCTAATTGAGGCGGTCGGACTATTCCACCCGCCCGAGTTTTAGCGTATTGGTCGTCCCCGGCACCCCAAACGGCACGCCTGCGCTGACCATGAAGCGATCGCCTTTTTCTAAACCCACGGAGGTCGCCAGATCGGCGACCTGTTCAATCATATCGTCAAAGCCGTTCGGGTCATTCGTGACGACGGGCATCGTCCCCCAGACAAGCGCGAGGCGCGACGCGGTTCTGGCCCGCGGGGTCAGGCCGACAATCCGGCACGGCGGACGCTGTCGGCTGATCCGCATTACGGTCGAACCTGTCAGCGTATAGCCAAAGACGGCTTTGGCATTGACCGTACGCGCAATCGTTTCAATCGAGCGGGAGATCGCGTCTTCGGCGCTGGCTTCATGGGGCAGTTCTGTCTGTTCGAAATATTCCCATAGGATCGGATCGCCTTCCGCGGCGGTGATGATGCGGTCCATGATGGCGACGGCTGTTGCCGGGTGACGCCCGACCGCCGTTTCCGCCGACAGCATCACGGCATCTGCGCCTTGATAGATAGCTGTCGCGACATCTGAGGCTTCGGCGCGAGTCGGCGTCGGCGCATCGATCATGCTCTCCAACATATGGGTCGCGACAATAACAGGTTTGCCCAGATCGCGGCCTTTACGAATGATTTTGCGCTGCACGACAGGCACACGCTCCAGCGGGAGTTCCACGCCCAA
>CAWUKE010000238.1:0-2564 GCA_963922935.1 uncultured Alphaproteobacteria bacterium
GCCAGCTGATCCAAATGCATGTTGCACGGACCCATATTGGTCCAGGTGTTGAAGACCGCGATGATTGGGCCTTCAAAACTTTCGTCCGTCATGCCGGAGGCGCGCAACATGGCGCGCGCGGCGCTGCGGTCGCGGCCTTTAACAATAGCGTCGGAACGTTTGCTCACGACTGATCCCCTTTAAATCAACAAAAAACCCGCCGGTTGAGGGCGGGTTGTTTGTCAGCGATTAAACTCTGCCTACAACCCGATGCTGGCTCCAATAAGAAGCACGACAAGACCAAGGACGAGGACAAGCTCTACCGACACGGAATTTGTGCGGGCAGCCACTTTGACATTCGGCTCAGATTGACGACGCGGGTCCATATGAGCGTTAAAGCCCAATCCGGGCTGCATGCCAAGCCTAAATTTTGCCTTCACCACCTAAATTGCGGTATGGTTTGCGTGACATCATGCCCCATCACCCCTCAAATAGAGGCAAGTCCTGCCTCAATAGCGGCTAAAAGGTCAGTTTGGGTCTCTATTCCGACGCTCACCCGGATCAAAGTTTCGTCGAGACCCGCGGCAGCGCGCGCTTCAGGCGCCATGCCGCGATGGGTCATGGTTGCGGGCTGGCAGATCAGGCTCTCTGTCCCGCCGAGTGACGCGGCGAGCTGGAAGAGGGGCACGGCTTTCAAAAAGCCTTCCGCTTTTTCGGTGGAAGCAAGGCGGAAGGAGAGCATCGCGCCCGGACCGCTTTGTTGTTTCCGCGCAGCGTCGCCATCCGCGTAATAGACCTGCTGCACAGATGGATGATCCCGCAGCAAAGCCGCGAGGGCTTGGGCGTTGGCTTCCGCCGCATCGACCCGCAGCGCTAACGTGCGTAAACCCCGCAAAGTCTGATAGGCATCAAAGGGCGATCCGGTCAGGCCGGCTGCGTTGGCCCACCAGGCGAGCTGTTCGGCCAGTTCGGCTGATTTGGCCACGACAACCCCGCCAACCACATCACTGTGCCCATTTAGATATTTGGTCGTGGATTGCAGCGCCATGTCTGCGCCGAGATCGAGCGGTCGCTGCCTCATGGGCGTTAGGAACGTATTATCGACCACGGACAGTGCGCCGACGGATCGCGCTTGCTCGCAAACGGCCCGCACATCCGTGATCCGCATCAGCGGGTTGCTCGGTGTTTCCAGAATCACGAGCGCTGTGTCGGGAGTAATAGCGGCCTCGACAGCCGCCGCGTCGGTTTGGTCGATAAAGACCGCTTCGAGCTTGCCCTGGTCATGCCGTGCGGACAGCAGGCGGTGGGTTCCACCATAACAATCATGCGGGGCGACAACCCGCGCTCCAACAGGCAGCAGGTTCAGGACAAGGTCAATCGCGGCCATGCCAGAGCTAGTGACCACCGCGCCTGCGCCGCAATCCAGTTCCGCGAGCGTATCCGCCAGCAAGTCCCGGTTCGGATTATTTGTCCGCCCATAATCGAACGGACCTTTGGCCTCCACATTGGCTTCCGGCCAGACATAGGTGGTCGACAGGGTCAATGGCGGGATTACGGCCCCAAAGGCCGGATCCCAGCCGATGCCTGCTTGGACGAGTTTTGTGTGGTTTGAGGGCATCAAGCCGCCTCTTCCATAAATTGCGCGATCCGCGGTTCCATCTGATCATATTCTTTCAGGAACGCATCATGGCCGAAGAGCGAGGTAAAGGTGAAGAGCTCACTTGGGCCGGAGAGGCGGTCGCGTAGGCGGCGAAGGGTGGGCAGTGGGGCAAGCTGATCCGAAATCGCGCCCATAATGAGCGTGGGCGTCGTGATCGCTTCCGGCTCAACCCGGTGCAAGTCGATGGATTCTGACAAGGCGAGAAACCGCTCCGCGTTAATGCGGGACGCAAAATCTTCGCCGCGATTTTCCAGATAGTCGCAAATATCAAAGCGGGCGGGGTTGCTGCCCGTCTCGCGCAGATCAAAGCGATCGGAAAACTCTTCCGGCGTGCGGTAGGTCGTCATGGCGAGTTCGCGGGCGAGCTTCAGCCCGTCTTGCGGACGTCCCGCGTCGATGGCGAGCCGCACGATCCTGCGCTGAATGCCGCGCCAACCCACCCCAATCGGATAGGGCTGATGGGCGGCCCCGATGAGGCAGAGATTTTGGATCGTCTCTGGAAAGGCCTGCGCAAAAGCCAGACCGCACATGCCGCCATAAGAACTACCGATAAAGGCTTGCACAGGGCCAAGATCATGCGCGTCGATCAGCGCTTTCAGGCGCATCGCCTGATCTGTCGTCGTTATCGTTTCCGGGCAGCTTTCAGCGCCCAGGTTCGGCCCGAAATCATAACCCAGGACGCGCCAATGGTTTGTGTCGATCGCGCCGCCCGGTCTGACCAAACGGCCCCACCAGCCACTCCCTTTAGGCGCGCCGTCGGCAACAAAGCGATTGGCGGAAATCCCGCCTAAGACGACCGCGAGCGGGGCCTCTTCAGGCCCGTAAAGTCGACCGCGCACGACATCGCTATCGAGCGTGCAGCCGCGTTGCAGGGCGCGGTCTGCTGCGGGCGTTTCTATATCGCGAGGGGTCATGCTCGCCTTTC
>CAWUKE010000239.1:0-2561 GCA_963922935.1 uncultured Alphaproteobacteria bacterium
GGCGTGCTGCATTGCCCCGCTTACCGGGAGACCTATGCCGAGTTCCTGAAGATCGATTTCCCGCGCGTGCCCTACCCGTCTTCACCGGACAGTTTCTGGGATATTAGCGCCAAAGGCACGCAGCTGCGCCGCCTGCACCTGATGGAGGCAGAGGTCATCGGTGAGACGCCCTACCCCTATGTCAGTGAGGGCGATGATGTCGTGCTGGCGCGCCATCCTAAGTTTGAAGGTGGGGACATTGGCACGGTCTTCATTAACAAAACCCAAGGGTTTGAGAATGTCCCGCGCATCGCCTGGGAGTTCTACATTGGCGGCTATCAACCCGCGCAGAAATGGCTCAAGGACCGCAAGGACCGGACGCTCTCCATGGACGACATCCGCCACTATCAGCGCATCGTGAAAATCCTGCTGGAAACGGACCGGATCATGAAAACGATCGACATGGATTTGGGCTAAGTCCCGTTAGTGAAAGTCCCGGCTTGGAAAGAGTTTCTTCGCTTGCTCCCTCGGGTGACGTCCGCCACCCGCCGCATAGTAGGCCGTAACCGTTCGGGGGCTTTCTGCCGCGTCTTTGGCTTTGCGTTTCTCGCGTTCCGCCCGTGTTTCGGCTTTGGGATTTGAAAGCGCGTGTCGCCGTGAGCCCCCTTGGCGGAGTGACTCTTTGGCCGGGACAGGTCGCTTGGCTTCATCAGCATTGCCAACTGTGGGTTCTAATGCATCGCGCGATCCCTGATAGCCGAGCGTGTCGAGCAGATGAGACATGTCCTCAATCCGTTCTGCGATGACGTGATGGACGATGCCTTCACGCTGCAGCTTACCATGAATACGCAAGAGCCGGCCCGCCATGACAGGCGCGCGGTTTTTCTGAAACATATCGTTCCAGATGACCACATTTAACGCGCCGGTTTCGTCTTCTAACGTCAGGAAGATAACGCCCGTCGCCGTCCCGGGTCTTTGGCGGGTCACGACAAGGCCAGAGACGATCAGCTTTGATGCATCCGGCGTATCTCGAAGCTCTGAAGACTTTACCGTTTGACCCAGAGCCTCATTCAAAAAGGTCATCGGATGATCCCGCAAGGTCAGGCGCGTTGAGAGATAATCCTCATAGACCTCTTCAGAGGCGCGGAGAACTGGCAGGTTTGCTGGGCCTTCAACAATCCCCTCACCGTCCCGTTCAAACAAAGGCAAAGGCTTATCCCCGCCAAGCCCTTTGACCGCCCAGAGCGCTTCGCGACGATTAAGACCTGAGAGATGAAAGGCATCCGCTTCAGCGAGTTTCGTAAGGGCACGTTTATTGAGCCCCGCTTTTCGCCAGACGGCATCAACAGAACGATAGCCATTCCCACGTGCCAGCGCGACCCAGTCCCCATCCTCTTGCCGCATGCCTTTAATCTGCCGAAAGCCGAGACGCACGGCGAGCTTGCCGTCATGTCCGGGCTCCAGCACATTATCCCAATAGCTATGCTCCACACAAATGTGGCGGACCTCCACATCATGGCGACGCGCGTCCTGAACGATCTGCGCGGGTGCATAGAACCCCATGGGTTGGGAGTTCAGCAGTGCACAGCAAAAGACTTCGGGGTGATGACATTTGATCCAACAGGATGCATAGACGAGCAGCGCGAAACTTGCCGCGTGGCTTTCCGGGAATCCATAGCCGGAAAAGCCTTCCAATTGGCGAAATACGGCTTCAGCGAACTCCCGTGAGTAGCCCTTGCCCAAGCAGCCGGACAAAAAGCGGTCTTTGAAATCGCTGATCTTGCCGAGTGACCGAAACGCGCCGAGCGCACGGCGGAGTTGATCGGCCTCTGATGGTGTGAAGCCTGCTGCCACGACGGCAATCTGCATCGCCTGTTCTTGAAAGAGGGGTACGCCTAGCGTCTTTTCCAGAACCGGGACGAGCTCGTCTGAAGGGTAATAGACGGGTTCATCGCCGCGGCGGCGCTTCAAATATGGATGGATCATATCACCTTGGATCGGGCCGGGCCTGACAATCGCAACTTCGACGACGAGATCATAAAATGTGCGTGGGCGCATGCGCGGCAGGAAGTTCATCTGCGCGCGGCTTTCGATCTGAAAGACGCCGAGCGTATCTGCAAGACAGATCATGTCATAGGTTGCTTTGTCTTCAGCCGGGATATTAGCGATCGTATGCTGAAGGCCTTTCCAATCGGCCAATAGATCAAAGCTCTTACGCAGAGCCGTTAGCATTCCCAGCGCCAGCACATCGATCTTTAGCATACCGATGACGTCAATATCGTCCTTGTCCCATTCGATGATCGTGCGATCCGCCATCGCCGCAGGTTCCACAGGGCACATCTCATCCAGCCGGTCCTGGGTGATGACAAAGCCGCCGACATGTTGGGACAGATGACGCGGAAAACCTGTAATCTCATTGGCCAAAGCTAGCGTCTGGCGAAAACGCCGGTCCATCTTTGTAAAGCCCAACGCATCAGCATCGGCTTCGCGAATACCCGAATTTGAAAAGCCCCAAATCGTGCTAGAGAGACGCGCTATCGCATCCTGGCTAAGACCCATCGCCTTGCCGACTTCCCGAATAG
>CAWUKE010000240.1:0-2557 GCA_963922935.1 uncultured Alphaproteobacteria bacterium
AGGTTTGCGTGAAAGAGGGATCAAGAGACCAGCGCCCGGAGCCGAGCCGTTCTGCCAGTCCTAGCTTTTCCAGAACGCGCAAACGTCTGACTTGTAATTGCCGATGCCAGACGCGACCTTTCGGGACGGGCTCCCCCATATCGATCACGCCCTCATGAATGTTTTGCGCGAGGGAAGTATCGAGCGCCGTTACCCCTTTGGCATTGACACTTTGGGCAAGGCGAATGCGACCTTCCTTTTGAGAGACCGGCCCTAATTCCTCATGTACCAATTCCTGGGCGCGTTCGCGTAGCCTGAAAGAGATATATTTTTTGGGAATGACCAGATCATGACCCTGCTCATCCTTACCGCGAATAATCAGATGAGTATGCGGCTGTCCGGTGTCATAGTGATTGGTCGCGACCCAGTCTAGCTTGGTGCCAAGATCCTGTTCCATCCTTGTGACCAGATCGCGTGTATAGGCTGTGAGGTCTTGAAGCTGCCGCGCATCTTCGGGCGATATGATGATCCGAAAATGATGACGGTCCGGCTTGCAACTCTCCGCAAAGGCTTTGACCGCATCTTTTTGTCTGGAGCCATTCTCCGAAGGCGTTTGATCTAAATGCTCTTGCTCAAAAGAGTCGACAGCCCGTCCATAGGCTTCAGCCCGGTTACCTTTCTCATTAGTTCCGTCTCGCTGGATATAGTTGAGATGTTTTTTGAAGGCAGCAAAGCCATGCCCCGCCATCTTCTTAATCGACGCTTTCACAATCACGCGACGATGGAATGTCATGGCTTTGACGGATGAACGGGGAGCGCCACTCGATCCAGAGCGCATCCGGTGACGTCTTGCACCTCTTGTGACCCGTTCGAACATGCCCACGGCCCGGCGACTGCCTGACGGTGAGCGCAATCGCCCCAAAGAGACTTCAATGCTGTTTTCGTCAAAATTTGCCATGGCTCGGTTACCGGGACAACGAGTTGGACAAATACAAGGTGACACCCCGATAAACCCCAATAACTGCGGGGATAATCGCCAAACCGGTAACTCCACGGCCTTTTGGCGTAGAGTTACAAAAATCGATGTGCAGACAAGGCGTTAGCCTTGGGGTGGTGTCACCCCGCTTTATCTGGCCCTCCGCGCCCATCACCCGCGCCCCGCCTCCAGCCGCTCGGATCGGCTCTTCCATCTGCCTAAATATTCAACACGTCCGAGGATGTTTTCACGCGGGACCGGACCAAAATAGCGGCTATCAAAAGAGGTCTGCACATCGTTCGAAATGAGAAAGACCTCGTCTTTCGAGATGACATAACAGCCGTCTTTGGACGGCAATGGACGGCTTAACCCGTCCTGTTTTAGCACCCGCAATGGCGGCTGCCCGTGCACATAAACCTGTCCATTCTCATGACATATCTGCTCGCCCGAAACGGCCCACACCGTCTTGATCAGCGGAATATTCGGCGGAAAATATTGACGCTCCAGGGCGATATCTAGCGCATTTTGGGTTGGCCATGCGGCCACTAAATCTCCCTTTCTGAAGGGTGTATCGGGATGCAGGCGATACCATCCAATCGGTGCGCTAGGGCTAGGGTTGTAAAGCAATCGCGGCATAGACGGACGCACGATTTGCCAGAGCGAAGCCGCGCAAAGCGAGGCGACAGCCAGCCCGCCGAGAGAGCGGATCAGCATGACCAGCTCGCGATAAACTTGGCTGGGTCATCCTTCGGACCTAGCATCAATCCAAGGTGTCGCCAGCGATGTTCCGATATACTTTTTGGGTCATGGCCTGCCGCTTTAAGCGCATCAATAATCGCAAAAAGCCGCTTCACCTTGATCTTTCCAGTAACCAAAACCCAGATATCGAGACCGGGCTTTATGCCTGTTAGCGTAGTGAAAGCCCCGCCTTGAACGGCGCGGCCAATGACCATCATCCAGTGCTGCGTGCCATATTTATCAGCAAACCAGCGCTCATAACCAAAGACTTGTCCAGCTTCGAATATGGCCAAACGCGAGCGCCAACCGCGTCGAACATGGCGCAATGGCGAGCCAAATATGATACGGTGATTATAGCGCTTCTTGCGATAATGTTCATGAACCGCCGTGAGCCGCGCGCTCATGAGGTGGCCTTGTTTTTGGGCGGAACGCGGTGGTCACGCGCATCCCGGTCAGATGACCAATAGTCCAGATCGGACTTGTGATAGACGACCTTTCCGCCATGTTTGCGGTAGTTCGGGCCTTCGCCGCGCCAGCGCATATTGTTGAGGGTTTTAACGTCGAGACGAAGATAGTCTGCCGCTTCTTTGCTAGTCAGGAACGGACTTTTGGGGTGATCATACATAGAAATTTCCTTTCAAATTCGGCGCATTCCCCACAGGAAAGCGCGATTAATGAAAGGATTATATTCCTATATTTAGGATAGGGGAGTGTCGAATCTTGGACTCGCGATTCCGACACCCCTAAAAAGCGGCGCGTCTTAACAGGTCGCAATAGCCGCCTTCGATAAAGACGCGGCCTCTATCGCGGGCGCGTATGGCACGGTCTTTGAGCGAACGATTATAGCGCCATTCATGATCCACA
>CAWUKE010000241.1:0-2546 GCA_963922935.1 uncultured Alphaproteobacteria bacterium
GACATAGAGCGGTTTAATCTTCTGTCTGAACCGTGTGAGCGCAGCGGTCTTTTCGGGTGGCTCGGATGACAAAATTAAGCCCGGCCATCGTTTTGACCCTGATCCTCGCCATGGTCCTTGTCCCGGCGATCGCGGGGCAGTTGGATCGACCTGACGGTCTTCGTTTTGAGGTGCAAGGCGACACAGCCTTTGTTGACGGCACCTCGACCTCGCGCAGCCAGAATGCGGTGCGCCGCCTTCTGCGCGATAACCCACAAGTCACGCGGCTTGTCTTTCGCTCTATGCCGGGCACGGTCGATGTAACGACCAATTATCACCTGGCCCGCACCATCCGCGAGGCAGGCCTGACGACAGAACTCACGGCTGGCTCACGCATCGCCTCTGGTGCGGTGGACTTATTTTTGGCGGGCGAACGGCGGATCGTGGCCTGCGGCGCGATGATCGGCGTCCATGCCTGGGGGTCCGCTGGCTATGATGCGCAAGACGTGATGTTCGATCCACACCGACGGATGAGCCGCCGCTTTCTGTCAGACATGGGGGTCGACCCGGACTTTTATGACTTCCGCACAGACGCGGCCGGCACGGAGGAGATTCACTGGATGAACGATGCAGAAATCGCCCGCTGGGGTGTAGCGACTGAACCGCGCCCGGCGTGTAACTAGACACGGCTAACAGCAAAGCGACACACGCAAAAGATAAGCCCCCGATGCAATTGCATCGAGGGCCCTCCCCGCTTTGTTCTTCTCGGGGTCTAGGGACATGCCATTAGCCGTCTAGGTTAGCCTCGTAGTCACCTGTGATGAGACAGGTCATGTCCACTTGAGCTTCTGTCCCGGCTGGACAGCTGACCGTTGTAATGGTGTCGGCTGATCCTGGCACGACAATGGCGTTGTCGGCAATTCGACCGTCATCATCTTCGGCACGGAAGGCATCGTCCTCGATCGTATCTTCACCCGCGACGATAATTTCATCATCCGATTGGATCGACGGCTGGCCGTCAGCTTGCAGAACTTCGCCCACCGTGTCGTTCACCTTTGACGGGTCCATGCGCGCTTCGGCATTCATCACGTCAGTATTCATGGTCATGGTCGTCGCCGCTTCGGTTTCGATCTTTTTCTTATCCGTGCTATAACCCTCACCGGCAAATGCGGGCATCGCAACACATAGGGCGGCGGCTGAAATCAATGTTGTTTTTAAGTAAGTCATTATAATTCCTTTCAAATATTCTTTACAGAAAACCCCAAATTTATCTGTCGGTTAATCTACCGCCAGGTAGGAATTTCCTTGCCTAATCAACGACGGCCCTAGCTAATCGTTCCGAATTCATGCCTCGTCTGCCGAGACCCGTTGCAGAAATCGCATGCGGGATGTGCGGAGTTGCGCCCTTTCGCGGATCGGTCTCGCCCCCTATATGGCGCTTCATGAGCAACCCTGATCCGATCAAACCCAAGCTGGTTTCTGTGCCGAAAAGCGAGCGTCCCTCTGAAGAAGCCGCAAGAGAAGCCGTGCGTACCCTGCTGGCTTGGGCCGGCGATGACCCGGATCGTCCCGGCCTGATTGATACACCAAAACGCGTCGTCAACGCCTACCGTGAATGGTTTCGCGGCTATGATGAGGACCCGGCGAAGCATCTTTCCACGACGTTTGAAGACCTCACCGGCTATGACGATATGGTTGTCCTGCGCGATATCGACATTGAGAGCCATTGCGAGCATCACATTGCGCCGTTCCTCGGCAAAGCCTGGGTGGCTTACCTCCCCGCCCAAAAAGTCGTTGGGATTAGCAAGCTGGTCAAAGTCGTCGAAACTTATGCGCGCCGCCTGCAAAGTCAGGAAAAGCTGACCTCAGAGATTATTGAGTGCATTGAAGAGGCGCTCACGCCCCGCGGCGTTGCCGTTATGATCGACGCGCAGCATCAATGCATGAGCACGCGCGGCGTCCACCATCCCGATGTGTCGACGATCACAACGCAGTTTACAGGCGAGTTCAAATCGAACCCCTCCCTGCAGGATCGCTTCCTGCGTGTCATCGGGAAGTAGACCCGAAACAAACCCTCAAAAGAAAAGGCGACGCCTCCCAGCGTCGCCTTTTCTTAGTCTAAGGTTGGCAATAAGCTTTCTGTCGGGTCGCATTGCGGCGACAGGCGCGGCGCAGTTTTGCCAGCCTCCCGCGTAATGTCCCGGCTGACCGGATGGGGGGTCGGAAGGCATGTTGCCCGTAAGCGCAGCGCATAAGGCCTCTTAAATAGCGCCGGGCCAAGCACCCGGCTGGTCCCTCCCAGACACGATAATTGTCTCTGAGATGTGACTCCCGTGCGGCGATTCGGTAAAGTTTGGTTAATGGCGATTAAGATTTTTGGAATAATTTTCAAAGAATTGCCCAAGTCGCCCAAAGGTTGGGCAATCGCGCTACAATCCCAGCGTTTAGACCTGTGGACATGCGCGGGCCGCACGGCTCTGAACGGCTGACGCCCCGACGAACGGCTGCTAAAGAGCGGCCATGAAAGTTCTCCTGATTGGGTCTGGTGGTCGCGAACATGCGCTGGC
>CAWUKE010000242.1:0-2460 GCA_963922935.1 uncultured Alphaproteobacteria bacterium
CTAAACACAGTGACCCGTTGACTTCACAACTATTGCCGCTTAGAGGCGCGCGCGTTGATGGATTTGCTGTCTGCGGGTCGCCGTAGAAACCTTGTCTAAGACGAAAATCATAAGCTGGTGGCTCGTGAGAGCGACCCGTTAGACCCGCAGGCTCCGCGTTCCGACAGAGGGATAGCGGTCGTCTGCACTTTGTGCAGGCGCATTCCGGTGCGCATGTACTGAGCTTCGAGACGTTCTTCAAAGGCGGATAGGGGTTCAAGGCGCGGCATATCCCGCGCGGTATAAATGATAATGAAGAATGCGGCTAATCCCGCTACGAGAAGAAAAAGGACGGCTTAATGCCCACTATTCAACAGTTGATCCGGAAGCCCCGGAAAGACAAGCGCCGCCGGAACAAGGTTCCCGCGCTAGAAGCCTGCCCGCAAAAGCGTGGCGTTTGTACCCGCGTCTATACAACGACGCCAAAGAAGCCGAACTCGGCCCTGCGGAAAGTGGCGAAGGTTCGCCTGACCAATGGCTTTGAGGTTCTGAGCTACATCCCGGGTGAGGGTCACAACCTTCAAGAACACTCAGTCGTCCTGATCCGCGGCGGTCGTGTGAAAGACTTGCCAGGTGTGCGTTATCACGTGCTGCGCGGCGTGCTGGATACACAGGGCGTTAAAGACCGTAAGCAACGCCGTTCGAAATACGGCGCGAAGCGTCCGAAGTAAGACGAGGGAGAACAAGATATGTCACGTCGTCACAGAGCCGAAAAACGCGAAGTCCTGCCCGATGCCAAATATGGCGATATCGTGCTGACGAAATTCATGAACGCCATCATGCTCGATGGCAAAAAGTCCACTGCCGAGACCATCGTCTATGGCGCGTTGGATATTGTCGAAGACAAAGCAAAGACAGAGCCAATCCGCGTTTTCCACGATGCGCTCGAAAACATTAAGCCGGCCGTTGAAGTCCGCTCCCGCCGTGTGGGTGGGGCGACCTATCAGGTCCCTGTGGAAGTCCGCCCTGACCGTCGTCAGGCGCTGGCGATCCGCTGGTTGGCCTCTGCGGCCCGCGCGCGCAATGAGAACACAATGCGCGAGCGTCTGGCCGGTGAGCTGCTCGATGCCTCTAACAATCGCGGCACGGCCGTGAAGAAGCGCGAAGACACGCACCGCATGGCGGAAGCGAACCGCGCCTTCTCGCATTACCGCTGGTAAAAACATTATCGGGTCGGGCCTCTCGGCCCGCACCCTCTTAACCCCCCGACCTTCAGGAGCCTGAGATGGCACGCGAATATAAGCTGGAAGACTATCGTAACTTCGGCATCATGGCGCACATCGATGCGGGTAAGACCACCTGCACCGAGCGTATTCTTTATTATACCGGTAAAAACCACAAAATCGCGGAAGTGCATGACGGCGCGGCCACGATGGACTGGATGGAGCAAGAGCAAGAGCGCGGCATCACGATTACGTCCGCTGCGACGACTTGCTTCTGGGCTGGTAAGCGCCTGAACATCATCGATACACCCGGACACGTGGACTTCACGATTGAAGTTGAGCGCTCGCTGCGCGTGCTCGACGGCGCGGTTGCACTGCTCGATGCCAATGCTGGTGTTGAGCCACAGACAGAAACTGTTTGGCGTCAGGCCGACAAATATAATGTCCCGCGCATGATCTTCATCAACAAGATGGATAAGCTCGGCGCGAGCTTTTATAATTCCGTTCAGTCGGTCAAAGACCGCCTCGGCGGCAATGCGTTGGAAATGCAGCTGCCGATTGGGGCCGAAGATCAGTTCCAAGGCGTGATCGATCTGGTCAAAAACGTCGCTTACGTTTGGTCAGAAGAGTCCAAGCTGGGCGAAAGCTATGACACGGTCGACATTCCGGAAGACATGAAGGAAAAGGCGGCGGAATATCGCGAAGCCCTCATCGAAGCTGTGGCTGAGATGGACGATGACGTGATGGAAAAATACTTTGAAGGCGAAATGCCCGACGTGGAGACGATCCAACGTCTCGTCCGCGAAGCGACGATTGCTAACAAAGTGGTTCCGGTTTTCTGTGGCACAGCGTTTAAAAACAAAGGCGTTCAGCCTCTGCTCGACGCGGTTGTGGCTTACTTGCCAAGCCCACTCGATATTGAAGCGATCAAAGGCATCGACGCCAAGACGGGTGAAGAGACCACGCGTCCAGCGTCTGATGACGAGCCGCTGTCTATGCTCGCCTTTAAAATCATGAACGACAAATTCGTCGGCACGCTGACCTTCTGCCGGATCTATTCTGGTAAGTTGGAGCAAGGCACAACGCTGCTTAACTCTGTCAAAGAGAATAAAGAGCGCGTCGGTCGCATGATGATGATGCACTCTAATGATCGTGAAGACATTCAAGAAGCCTATGCGGGCGACATTATCGCTGTCGCGGGCCTGAAGCGCACCACAACAGGTGACACACTCTGCGCGCAAAACGCACCGGTCATCCT
>CAWUKE010000243.1:0-2438 GCA_963922935.1 uncultured Alphaproteobacteria bacterium
GGCATGAAGCGCTTGCCATCGGGTCGGATCAGCACTGCGCCTTCGCCGCGCAGCGCTTCTGTGGCGAGTGGGGCGGGGTCCCGGCCAATATCAATCGCTGTAGGATGGAATTGCACGAATTCCATATCGCGGAGCTGCGCGCCGACGACCGCTGCCATGCCGAGGCTGTCGCCACGGGCGGTTCGCGGATTAGTCGTGACCGCGAATAATCCCCCAACACCGCCTGTCGCTAAAACAGTGATATCGGCTTCGACGGACAATAAAGCCCCGTCATCGCGGCGGGCCAGCGCGCCAGCAATGCCGCCTGTTCCGTCCATCAAAAGGCTTTCTGCGCGCCAGCCGATCAGGCCTTCAATATGCTCAGCCGCTTGAGCGCGTTTGACCATGACGTTGATGATCTCGCGCCCGGCTGTATCGCCTTTGACGCGGGCGACGCGCGGCATGGAATGCGCGGCTTCTAGCGAAAGATATAGTTCGCCATTGTCATTGCGATCAAAGGGAACACCCAGCGATGCCAGGTCATTGACACGGTCTGCGCCCGCCTCGGTTACGATCCGCGCAATTTCTGGATCCACCAGACCATCGCCCGCCGCGATCGTGTCGCGGGCATGGCTCTCCGCACTATCATCGACGGCCAAGGCGGCGGCGATCCCGCCCTGCGCCCACGCACTGGCAGCGCCGGCGGATGAACGCCGAGAGGTCAGCACATAGGCTTTCCGGGGCGCTAGTTTCAGCGCGAGGTAAAGTCCCGCCAAGCCTGCGCCCACAACCAACACCGATCCGGCGGGCAGGCGGTGACGCTCAAGCTGTCCAATCGCTGTGGTCAAGAAGGATCCTTTAGTCGCTTTATTCCGTTTCGAAGTGTTTCACGTGAAACATGTTCAAGACGCCCGCCTAGCGGATGGTCCGTTGCAAGGGAAGGGCGCTTAAGGCAGACAGCGCCAATGAAATTGTATGATTATCTGCCGTCTGGGAATAGCTACAAAGTACGTTGGCTGATGGCGCAGCTGGGCCTTCGCTATTTCCATATCGATGTCGATATTCATAAAGGCGAGACGCAAACCGCGGCGTTCAAAGCGCTAAACCCGGCGGGGCAAATTCCTCTACTGGTTCTGGATGACGGACGGACCCTAGCGGAGAGCAATGCCATCATTCGGTTTCTGGCCGAAGGGACGCGCTTTGTCCCGGATGATCCCTTTGATCAGGCAAAAATGCTGCAATGGCAGTTCTGGGAGCAATATCGCCACGAACCCGCCATCGCCGTCGCGCGGTTCATCTGTAACTATGTTCCAGAGGAGCGGGCCGATGAACTGCCTAACTTACGCGAAAAAGGCCGAGACGCGCTGCAGGTTATGGACCGGCATTTATCCGATCAGGATTGGTTTGTTGGGAAGGCCTGTTCGCTCGCCGATATTTCGCTCTATGCGTACACGCATGTTGCAGAAGAGGGAGGATTTGACTTGGGCGATTATCCGTATGTGCAGGCTTGGCTAAAGCGCTTCGCGGCGCAATCTGGACATATCCCGATCGATCAAGTGCCTGAATAAGACAGCCGGTTCCTCAGCTATTTTTTTTGTAACGGTTTGACCCGTTCATGCGTATTGGGATCATGCGACACCTTTCTTTCCTTCTTTGTCTGCCAATCCTCGCGGCCTGCTCGGCGGTGAGTGTACTGAACGGGATTACCCCGTCCTCAACATTTGAGCGGACAAAATCCGTTTCTTATGGCGAGGGTGATCGAGCCGTTATGGACATTTATCGGGCCACAGATCCGCGCCCTGACGCGCCGACACTTGTTTTTGTTCATGGCGGGTCTTGGTCCGAAGGGTCCAAGGATATTTACAAGTTTCTGGCCGATGGGTTCACGAAGGACGGATTTGACGTGGTGGTTCCAAACTATCGTCTTTATCCCGAAGCCCGATATCCCGATATGATTGTCGATACAGGACGGGCGACACAGGCTGCCTTGGCTGAATTCCCTGATCGACCTGTCATTCTCATCGGTCACAGCGCTGGGGCTTATAATGTGTTGATGGCGGCGATGGCGCCGGAACTTTCAGGTCTAGATGTCTGCAACTCTATTGCAGGTGTGGTTAGTTTGGCGGGTCCGACAGGCGCTTATCCTCTCACAGACGAACCTTTTATCACGATCTTCCCCGAGCGTTTCACAAGCGATGATTCCCCGATGGGTCGGATTCAATCGACGACTGCTTTGCCGCCTTTTTTCTTAGTGAATGGACAAGACGATACGACAGTCGGACCCAAGAATGTCGAAGCGCTTTCCGCGGCCCTGTCCACCAGAGGCTTTGACGTCAAAGAGGGTCTGTATGAGGGCAAGGATCATACGGATGTGATCCGTGTTCTGTCCCGTCATTTTGATGGAGGCAGCGCGCTAAAAGACGATATTTTGGCGTTTATTGAGGCCCAAAATAGTCAAG
>CAWUKE010000244.1:0-2437 GCA_963922935.1 uncultured Alphaproteobacteria bacterium
TCACTCCGCTTATAATGGGGATCTTCGCGACGTTGCCGCGGCTCCATTTTTCGCCAGCGGTGAATTCGCCCATGCACATCCAGCATGAAGGCATGGAAATGGACACGTTGCTTTGGTGTCAGCGACGCCAGACGGAAAAACACATCCATCAACATGGATTTACCGCGACCGACACCCCCCCATAGGTAAAGACCCTTGGGAGGCTTATCACGGAACAGACCCAGCCATCCGCCTTTCGGGTCATAGTCGGCCAAAGTTGAAAGCATCGCGTCCATGGCCTTCGCCGCACGAGCCTGCACGGGGTCTGCGTTTAGGGCGCCGCTCGCAACTTTCGCCGCCAGCCAATCCGAGACAGTGTTTGCTTGTAGGCTATCCATTAGGTGACGCGCGCCAACATAATGATCGCCGCTGCGAGCAGTCCAAAGGCCAATATAACGCAAGCATAGAACAGAACAGGACGCCGAATCGGCGGATGGGGCGTGTCTATTTCGGGGGACGCATTGGACAGTTCGCGCTTGGGCATAAGGGCGCTTTTGGCCTTCCCTACTCTTTCGTCAACGATTGCAGCGCTTTTTTGCGCGCAAAATCGCTCCTAGGTGAGAACATCGCGGTTCAACTGACGTTAATTTTACGTTAGGCTTTATACAATGGCGTCAAACAAAGGCGCAGAAGGCCAAGCTTGCGGGCAGGTCTTTCAAACGGATTGGAAGGGACACATCTCATGGATCAACTCAACGCTTTTATGGCGGACATGCCGGGATGGCTTGCCGCGATTATTACGATCGGGGTCGGCTGGATTATCGCTTTTATCGCAAAAACCGTGGTGGCAGGCGCTATCAACAGAACCCCGTTCGGCACCAAAGCCAAAACAACTGGCGGCAACATCGGAAGTGCTTTTGGTAAAGCAACGTTTTGGCTGGTCTTACTCTTCTTCCTGATGCTCGCTCTGGGTTATCTGAATATGGGTCAGTTCACGCAGCCGATTGAAGAGCTTTATAACGGCATCCTTGGATTTGCGCCAAAGCTCCTCGGTGCAGGATTTGCGTTCTTCATTGGTTGGATTCTGGCCCGCGTCGCGCAGAACGCCGTGACCTCCACACTGCAAGCCGCCCAAGTGGACTCATTGGCCAGCCGCTCTGGCCTGACCTCCGCGACAGGATCAACGGGATCAATTTCCAAAGCGCTCGGCACGCTTGTCTTCGTGATTATCATTGTTCCCGTCGCGATTGCCGCGCTTGGCATTCTTGATATTCGCGCCATTTCGCAGCCTCTGACGGACATGTTGCAGGGCTTCCTGGATTACATTCCTGCCCTGATCGGTGCCGGTATTGTTCTGGGTCTCGCGATCTTTATCGGTCGGTTTGTTTCGAACTTCCTGAAAGGTTTCCTGCCGACATTGGGCTTTGACAATAGCGTCAACACGCTGATGGCCATCGATGACGGTGAAGGTCTTTCGATTTCTCCATCGGCCATCGCAGGCAACCTAGCGTTCCTCGTCATCGCTGTGTTGGGCCTGACAGCCGCGTTGGATATTCTGGGTATCGACTTCCTGTCCGCGACATTTGACGATATCGTCGCCTTTGGTGGTCAGCTCTTACGAGCCGCTGTCCTGATCATGATCGGTGTCTTCCTAGCGAGTTTCATCTCGCGCATCATGGCAGGTGTCATCAGCCCAAAGATCGCCGAACTCTTCAAATATGTGGCAATGCTAATCTTTATCTTCCTGGGTCTGTCTTCCCTTGATCCAGAAGGTCAAATCATTCCCACCGCTTTCGGGGCCTTGGTCATCGGCGGAGCCGTTGCGGGCGCGATCGCCTTTGGTGTCGGTGGTCGTGATTGGGCCGGAGACGTCCTCAATAAGGTCTTCCCGCCAAAGAATATGAGCGGACCTGCAGCGCCGAAACCGGCTGCGCGCAAGACGCCAGCGCGTCGGAAGCCCGCGAGCAAGTAAGCTCTCCACCATAAGACTGAAAGGCCGCTCCCTCGGGGCGGCCTTTTATTTACGTGATGTTGGCAATCGCTTGCAAGGCTTCACGGTCCTGCAACGCTTCATCAGGCAAGTTGACCAAAGCCTCGATCCGCACCTGGCAAAGCGCATAGACAGTTTCAAACATGCGCTGTCTTTCAACCTCATCCACAATGTGGGCAGGATCAGGCGCCGGCCAGTGAACCCGGCAATTCGCTCCATTAAAAACAGGGCAAACCTCTCCCGCTGCGTTCGCGCAGACCGTTACGCTCAGATCAATTTCTGGCGATGTGCTTGAGGAAAAAACGTCCCAACTTTTGGACGACAGTCCAGTAACGTCGTGACCCTTTGATTTAAGAAGAGACAAAGCGTCTGGATGCGGAGATCCTGATGGTTTTGATCCCGCTGAAAAAGATCGAAAGCGAGCGCCGCCGAGGTCGCGTAACAAAACCTCTGAAAGGATAGAACGCG
>CAWUKE010000245.1:0-2386 GCA_963922935.1 uncultured Alphaproteobacteria bacterium
GCGTCATAGGCGGCTTGGCCCTCAAATGGGGTAAGCTGCGCGAGGAAAGGCAAGGCCGCGATCATCGCAATGACAATGACATCTTGGAACAGCAGGACGGAAAACCCGCTTTCGCCTTCCGGTTCGACCATAAGCTGGCGGTTTTGCAGGATTTGCAGCCCCATCGCCGTCGAGGACAGAGCAAGAGCCATACCGACGGTCGCCGCTTCGCCACTACTCAGGCCGAAGACAGATAAGGCGATCCCCGCGACCAATAGCGTGGTAATCCCTACTTGCACGCCGCCAAGCCCGAGTAGCTTGGCGCGCATATCCCAGAGCTTGCGGGGTTGCAGTTCCAAACCAATAAGGAACAGCATCATGACAACGCCAAACTCAGCAAAGTGCAGGATCGTGACGGGGTCGTTGATGAGGCCGAGGACGCTGGGGCCAATCAGGACCCCCGCAAGAAGATAGCCAATAACGCTGCCGAGGCCGCTGAGCTTGCTGATTGGCACCAGCACACAAGCGGCGAGAAGAAAAACGAAAGCAGCTAGGAGAAGATTTCCGTCCATGGCGCTACCCCGTTAATTCTGTGACAATCACATTGCCATGCTCCAGCACTTTATGGACCGGGCACTTATTGGCGATTTCCAACATGCGTTGCTGCTGATCTTCGTCCAGCGCTCCCGTCAGAGTAATAGAGCGTGTGAACACGGTCTGCTCCCCGTGGTCCGGATCATTATGCCGGGCGAAGACGGTTTTGACGTCAATATTGTCGACGGGCCATTTCTTGCGATTGGCATACATGCGTAGCGTGATCGCCGTGCAAGAGCCAAGCGCGGTACAGAGATATTCAAACGGGTTTGGACCGAGGTCCGCGCTACCATAGCTTTCCGGTTCGTCCGCATATTGGTGGTGGCGGCCATTGGTGACATCGAGCGTGTAAAGGCCGCCTAAGCGTTCTGAGACGGATGTTTCGTAACTGTCAGCCATTATAAATCCTCCGCTAGGGTGCCGAGCGTCATGGTTTCTTGCCGGAGCGCGTCGCGCTGCGTCGCGGCTTCTTCGTCTACGCCCCAAACCTCTTCGCGGTAAAGCTCGTCCAGGCGGGACAGATCGAAGGCCGTCTCTGGTACGAGTGCTTTTTCCATCACAGCCATGGCCAGAATAGCCGAGCCATAAACCGCGGTCAGATGCACATAGAGTGTCAGCGCAAATCCCCCTAGGCCATCAGCGTATTGGGCGACGGCTGCTAGGCTCTCTTCCTCTTGTGGGATAGCCAGAATGGCCTGTGTCGTGGCGAGCTTTATCCCACGCTTCGCCGCCCAGTTAAGCCACGGATCCCAAGCGGCCGCTTGACGGGCGACAAATTCTGACGGGTCCGGCGCGCGGTAGCAGAGCAAGTCCGTGCTGGCGTAAGACTGTACTTCGCTGACTAGGTCTTGGCGCCGCACCGCCGCGCCTTCGCTGGCTACATTGGCAAGGCGTGTGACCGGCATGGTGCTGGGATCAATATCACCGTCCGTGGCGGGCGGGACGGCGTCCCACTCTGCCTTCAGCTTGGTCGCAATCGCGGCGGTCGGCACGCGCAAGTCCATCTTGTTTGGAGTCTTAAGCGCACGTCCGTCGAGGCGGATGAAATGGCCACCCCCGTCTTGGTCTAACGTGACGTCTGTCCAGAACCGCTTGGCCATGACTTAAAATAGCCCGTCCCAATCAACGGATTCAGCATCACTTTTGTCAAAGCCGAACAGCGCAAAGGCGGCCTCCATATGGTCCGGCAAAGGCGCGACAAAGGTCAGGCTATCCCCTGTTTCACGTGAAACACTCAGTTCGCGGGCGTGCAGATGCAGGCGGTTTTCTAACCCACCAGGCAGGGGCCGGTCCGTCATATATTTTGGATCGCCCGCCAACGGCGCGCCGGTGAGCTGCATATGCAGGCGGAGTTGATGGGTCCGCCCGGTGAGTGGCATCATGGCGACAAAGCCCGCCTTCTGCCCGGCGCTGGCGACGACTTCAAACAAGGTCCGGGCATGTTTCGCGCCGGGCGCGCCGTGACGGACAGCCTCCATGATTTCCTTGCCTTCATGGATATTGCCAAAGCGATTATCGAGCAGGCCTTTGGCCATATAGCCCTTAATCTCGCCGGATAGCGGTTTGGGCACGCCGTTTGTAACGCCCCAATAGATTTTGCGGGCTTTGCGGCTCTGGAAGGCCTTCCCAGCCCACCTCGCCGCCGCCGCGCTTTTCGCGATCAGCAACACACCGGACGTGTCCCGGTCGAGGCGATGGACAAGCCGGTAGCCCTCCGGCAGCATCCCATCAATGTGACGCTTGGTTTTCGATCCGCCTTGGACCGCCAGCCCGGCAGGCTTGTTGATCGCCAGCAGGTCGTCATCTTCATAGA
>CAWUKE010000246.1:0-2325 GCA_963922935.1 uncultured Alphaproteobacteria bacterium
ACATAGACATATTGGCCGTAAATCCCGACGGCGAAGTAATCGTCTGCGGCGGGCATGGGCACCCACCACTGATAGCCATAGCCGACGCCGTCTCGGGTACTGAGCGCGGGGGCACTATGCACGGTGGAGGCGGTCACCCAACCGGCGGGGATAAGCGGTTCGCCTTGCCACTCACCCTCTTGGAGGAAAAGCTGCCCAAATTTGGCGTAATCGCGCGTTGTGAGGTTGAGGCCGCCGAGGGCAAAGGCGACCCCCTTCCCGTCGGTCAGATAAAAGGGCGGCTGGCGGAAACCGAGTGGGCCGTAGGTTTCTTCCCAAAGCGTGTGCAGGTCTTTGCCTGTCGCGCGGCGTAGCGCCCATGCGGCCACATGCGTGTCCATGGACACATATTGCCAATCTGTGCCGGGCGTAAATTGGCGGTCTTTCAGCTCTGTCGAATAGCGATCTAGCGATCCACCGAGCGCGATCGTCCGGCCCATTTTGTTAATGTCAGAGCTTTGATCCATATAGTCTTCATTATAGCGGATGCCGCTACTCATATTCAGGATGTTGCGAAGCGTTGCGCCTTCATAGGCGGTGCCTGCAAGCTCGAGTACGTAATCCATGATTGGATCATCAAGGCTCTTAATCTCGCCGGACTCCAGCGCCGAACCGTATAGCCCGGACATAAAGCTTTTTGCGACAGACCAGCTGATCCGACGATCATCGGGGCCTGTATCGCGATAATAGCTTTCGTGAATAATCTCGCCGTCGCGCAAAATGATAAAGGCTGTCGTATCCAGCTCTTCGAGGACCTCTGACGTTTGTCGCTCCGTTCCGGCGATCATGACGGTTTCCGGAAGTGGCGCACTCTCGCCCACCAGATCATCGCGTTCTGGCACTTGCAAGGTTCGGGTCAGAAACGCCCGATCCATATTAGAGAAGTTGTCGACGATCTTATCCGCATCGAACAGCGTGTTGACCGTCTGCAGTCTGGCAATGTCATCCCGGTGAATGAAGAGGATGACGCCCAGCGCCAAAACTATGATCGCAAAGAGGATCCCAACGCGCTTTAAAAACTTCATTTTGATCCATCCTCTTCAATCTTCTGGGCGAGGTCTAGAGCGGCTAAGCCAGCTTCGCCACTCACAAGCGGCTCTGCATTATCCAAGCAGGCTTTCACAAATCGGTCAAAAGCGGTGCCAAGACTGTCCTTTACCGAGGGAAGATCACCGAAATCTGCATTTAAGGCGAAGGGCGTATCGTGTCGTAAAGTCTTGGCGCCGAAATCAATATCCACTGTGCCACTTTCATATCGAAGCCGCCAGCGCCGTTCAGGTTCTGCGTCCCGGCTGGCAGAAACATAGGCTGTGAAATCATCAAAGCCGATTTCGGCGCGCACGCTATCCAAATGGTCTGAGTAGATCATCTTAGCCTGCTCCGTTGCGACCCAGTCGATCGGCCCAAACAAGTGTAAGAGCAGGTCGAGATCGTGGATCATAAGGTCTTTGACGACAGAGGTATCGAGGTTGCGAATTGTCTGGCCAGACTGCCGTGTAATATCGATCTGAACCGGGCGTTCTTTAATTTGGTCCAGCCCGATCGCCTTGGTCACCAGACGTTCCTGATGTCCCACCTGGACTTTACCGCCGCCATATTGCGCGGCCGCGAGGATCGCTCTGCCTTCCTCCGGGGTCTCGGCCAGTGGCTTTTCGATAAGAATGGATCGTCCCGCCGTCAGCACCGGAATGGCAACAGTCTTATGGTAGATCGCCGGCACAGCACAAATGGCCGCGTCGCAGGCCTCAATAGCGCTCTCCGCGGTTGGGAAAACCTTTGTGTCGAGCTTTCTGGCTAAGGCCGTCGCCCTGTCTAGGTCCGGGTCATAAATACCCTTCAACGCGGCGCGCGGGTGGGCTTTGACCTTTTGCGCGTGATAGCCGGCGAAAACACCCGCACCAAAAACGCTGACTTTGAGCGGTGATTCCATGCCCTGTCATTGCTTTCTCATCTCACAATCACAAGAGCAGCCTGTGATTCGTTTTCTGTTTTTCATGGCTTTTGGTGCGCAATGACGCGCTGATTTTGCGTTGAATCACCAAAAAATAGCGTTTTTACCCCAGAATCAGGGGGAAAATCCCCGATTTTCGTGACTTGTTAACCATAAGAGCTAGGTTGGTCTGGATCGTCGCCGGGGCGCTATTCTTCCGGCGGCTCGCATCGGATGAAAGGAAACATCATGAATAAAAAAGAACTCGTTGCGAAGATTGCGAACCATGCAGACGTTTCACAGGGTAAAGCCTCTGAGATGCTTAATGCGACGCTCGATATCATCACCGGGGAGCT
>CAWUKE010000247.1:0-2312 GCA_963922935.1 uncultured Alphaproteobacteria bacterium
AGCTCACCTACAGTGTGGAGGAAGTAAGTAAGAATAAGCCAGAATACGGCAACATTCCCCTGCGATGCGGCGTCAGCCGCGAAAACCATCACGACAAATCCGCTACCCAGGATGATCAAACCAATCCCGCACTTGAGGCCATATGCTGGTGTAATAAGCTTTTTACCAAGCCAGAGCCAAAAATACGCGAAGAATGGCGTCAAGAGAACAATGAACCATGAATTGATACTCTGAAACCATGATGTAGGGATTTCAAACCCGAACAAATCGCGGTCAACAAAATCCCTAGTGAAAACGTTAAAGGACGATCCTGCTTGCTCAAAGCCTGACCAGAACATCGTAGATGCCACGCAAATCAAGAGTAGCGCAAGCATACCTTTTTTCTCGACGCCATTCAGATTTCCAAGGAAATAGATATAGCTGAAATAGACGATGAAGATGCCAAGGAAGACCATGGCTGTCACTTCGGAAAGTTTGATAGCATCTACACTAAAGGCCCCAGACATCATCAAAACCATCACCAGTGCAAGCAAGAGAGCAAACAGCCCAACGCCAATCCGTGTGTTCTGCCGACCCCTCTCTCCAAATGGAGCAGCAGCAGTTTCCCCTGCGCCTTTCAGGTTAGATTTAGTTCGCCTGAAATAGAACAAACCAAAAGCCATACCGATTGCCGCTGCGCCGAATCCCCAATGCCAACCGACATTCTCAGCCAGCCCTCCGCATACAAGGTAACCAATAATCGACCCGATATTGATACCCATATAATAAAGGGCATATCCGCTATCACGCCGTTCATCTTCAGACGTATAGAGTTGCCCAACCAGTGCAGAGATATTTGGCTTAAGTAATCCAGTCCCAATTGCAACAAGCACAAGGCCAAGAAAGAATGTTTGATGACTTGGTATTGCAAGGACAATGTGTCCAAGCATGATAATAATCCCGCCATACCAAACGGCTTGCTGACTACCGATCATTTTATCAGCAAGCCATCCGCCTGGCAGACCAAGAAAATAAACCGCAGCAGTATAAAGGCCATAGATGGCAAACGCGGTTTTCTCATTTATCGCAAGACCACCGTCAAGAATGGCCGCTGTCATGAACAAGACAAGAAAACCCCGCATGCCATAATAGCTCATCCGCTCCCACATTTCGGTAATGAAAAGCGTCATCAAACCTTTGGGATGCCCAAAAAAAGCACGATCATCCCCGCCTACTGCAGGTCTAGTTACGGCATCGGTCATGATTTCCCCTATTCGGCTATCGGCGCGTCCCCTCGCCGTGATCAGATTTCGCCCTGCCACACGTGTCGTCAGCGCGCAAACGCGGAGCTGTGAACAATGCAGGTCTTAAGTCAGCAGCCCAAAAATCGCGCGGGCGCCGTCTGCATCCTTAGAAATTTGGTCTTTGAGCGCGTCAAAACTTTCGAACTTTTTCTCGTCACGGATGAAGCTGCGGAAACGCACGGTCAGGCGTTGGCCGTAAATATCTTGGTCAAAATCGAAAATATGAACTTCCAGCCGCGCCTCTTCGCCGCCGACAGTCGGGCGTGTGCCCGTATTGGCCACAGCGGGCCTCCAGTCATTGGATCCTGCAATCCGGCATTCCACGGCATAAACGCCTGCCTTGGGTCGAACCAGATCCCCGAACGATAGGTTCGCGGTCGGAAAGCCAATCGTGCGGCCGCGCTGCTGCCCTTTCTCCACAATCCCATCCACCATCCACGGGCGGGACAGCATATGCTGCGCGTGAAACACATCGCCTTGGGCCAGCGCTTTGCGAATTTCGGTAGAACCATATTTACCGTAAAGGTCATGGAGACCGACGGGCGAAACGGCGGTGACACCAATGCCACGTTCCGCGCCCAGCCGCGTGAGGCTTTCAACATTCCCGCAGCGATTCTTGCCAAAGCCGTAATCCGCGCCAACGACAACATGCTTGAGTCCTAAGCCTTGATGCAGCACGATCTCCACAAACTCTGTGTCGTCCATATTACGCAAGGTCTCATCGAACGGCAGTTCGAACAAAAGGTCTAAGCCCATCTCATCGAGCAGACCTTCGCGCAGCCCCGCACTCATCAGGCGGAAGGGTTCGCTATCGGGCTTGAAAACAAGGCGCGGATGCGGACGGAACACCCCAACACCCGCTGGCGCGCCGTGGGTCTCCGCGATCTCTTTGACCTGTTTGATCACAGCTTGATGGCCGCGGTGTAGACCGTCGAAATTGCCCAGCGCGATCACACCACCACGCGCTGCCTTTGGCAGATCAGTATAGCGCGTAAAGCTCCTCACCGCTTAGTCGGCGGTCGGGCGCTT
>CAWUKE010000248.1:0-2310 GCA_963922935.1 uncultured Alphaproteobacteria bacterium
GGCTATGACCTTGTGACGGGCTTGCTGCGCTTGCTGCCCTTTGCGTGGGTCAGTGCGACGGGGGGATTTTTACTCCGCCTCATCGGGCCGCTGACATCTAAGCATAAGATCGCGCGCACCAATCTGCGCACCGCTTTCCCGGAAGCCAGTGACGCGGAGATGAAACGCCTACTGCGCGATCAATGGGACAATACAGGCCGGACATTTGCCGAATTCGCGCTGACGGATCGCATCCGCGCGTTTGAAGATGATGCCAAAATTACTGTTGAAGGGCTCGAACATTTCAACGCCAGCGTACCCGCCATCCTGATTAGCGGTCACTTCGCCAATTGGGAAGTGATGGCGACGGTCCTGACTCAGAGCGAGCATCCCGTCCGTGTGACGTACCGCAAGATCAACAACCCCTTGATCGACAAACGCGTCCGCGAACAGCGCGAAGCGTACGGCACGAAATTCCTCGTCCAGAAATCCACCCATCGTGGCGGTCGGGAACTATTCGAAGCCCTGCGGGCGGGCGAAAGCATAGCGATCTTAAACGACCAAAAATTCAATACGGGGCTGAGCCTGCCCTTTTTTGGCGTTCCCGCCATGACCGCCCAAGGCGCGGTACGGCTGGCGCTCAAGACCAAACGCCCGATCCAGCCCATGTGCGTTGTGCGGGACAAAGCCCGCTTTCACGTGCGCTTCTATCCGCCACTGGACTGGGATAAGATCGGCGAGCGCGAGGCCGATGTCGAAGCGGGCGTCCGCGCCGTGAATGCCTTCATCGAAGCCCGCATCCGTGAGAACCCAGCCCAATGGTTCTGGGTTCATCGCCGCTGGCCCAAAGCGCATTATAAATAGGTCACAATTCGGGAAGGCCCCATTCTCGCCCTATTCTGCCATCACTTTTTACGGCAATGGGGAGGCCTATCTAGGAGAGATCACTATGCCTAAATTTATGACCGTCGCGGCTTCAGCTGCCCTTATCCTATCCTTGAGCGGCAGTTTCGCGCTGGCACAGGACATGACCGATATGGCCAAAGATAAGGCCGTTGATATGGTCAAAGACAAGGCGATGGATAAAGCCACGGATAAAGCCATGGATGCCGTTATGGGCTCTGAAACGGCGCAAAATATGGCGAAAGACGTCGCCAAAGAAAAAGCGAAAGACGAAGCTAAAGCCGCTATCTTGGGCGGCGAAGCGCGCAGCACGACGGACATCGCCAAAGACAAAGCGATGGACATGGCCAAGGACAAGGCAAAGGGTCTTATGGGTACATCGGGAACCGGTGTCAGCGGCAAAGCCACGGACATGGCCATGGACAAAGCGACATCCGCGGTCATGGGCGACACAGCAGAAAAAAGCATGACCGACATGGCCAAAGACAGCGCGATGGAAATGGCGACTGACAAAGTCAAAACGATGAAAAGCGAGCCGATTATGTCAGACGACGCGCCCATGATGGAAAAAGCGCCAACGATGCACACAGTGCCGTCTACCGCCGTGACTGTCGCTTGCCCGGCCGGTACGACCGCGCAGCCTGATGGCACCTGCATGATTACGGGTGACTGGGATAGCGGCGAGTAAAGCTTAGGCGGCGCCGCGCTCGCTGTCCCATCGCTCAAACTCATGGGCGATGCAGCGCTCAATCAGTTTGCGCCAAACAGGTTCAGCGATGTCGGCGGATAGGCCTTGGACTTTCGCTTCTGCTAACACTTTCGCCACCACATCTTCGATCCGCGCTTCGTCATAGACGGCATCGCGGGTCGGCTTGATCCGCGCGGCCGCATCCATATAGCCTTGGCGGATGACCAATAGGCGGACCAGTTCGCGGTCGAGGCGGTCCACGCCTTCGCGGACCTCCGCCATGGTTTGGCAGTCTTTTGGCTTAGGCGTCATTGGGCGACGGCCTCCTCTTGCCAGCGTGTGATAAGTTCCGGGTCCAGATTGCGCCCGCGCCATTTGAGGCGCCAGCATAGATGCGGGCCTGTCGAGCGCCCGCGACTGCCCACGGTCGCAATCTGCTCGCCTTGTTTCACGTGCTGCCCGGCTACGACCAGCACCTCTTCATTGTGCAGATAATAGCTGATCAGGCCCTGGCCGTGATCGATCATAATCAGCGAGCCTTCAAAATACATGTCATCGTCGGCGAGGCTGACAATACCATCCGCCGGGGCCACAATCGGCGTACCTTTAGGCGCGGCCAGATCGACGCCGAAATGCGGGCGCTTGGGCTCGCCGTTCAAAATACGCTGCGCGCCAAAATTGGTGGTCTTCACATAATCGCCTTGGATCGGCGAAATAAAGCCGTTCCGAAAGCCGATCTC
>CAWUKE010000249.1:0-2291 GCA_963922935.1 uncultured Alphaproteobacteria bacterium
GTTCTTCCACCCTGACAGCCCCTACGGCAATGTCGGGGCGTTCCTGCAAGCGAAAGCCGCCTTTGAGACGCTGATCCCACCCGCGCCGCAAATGATGCGGGTTCAGGCCGCCGGGCGGCGCTTTTAAGCGGTCAGTTTTAAGACCACCCCTCCCTAGCGCTTTTCCGAAAGCCCCGCTAAGCGCACTCTATGTCTTTTAACACTTTCGGTCGCCTGTTCCGCGTCACCACTTGGGGGGAATCGCATGGTCCTGCCATTGGCTGCGTGGTCGATGGCTGCCCGCCGCGCCTTGAGCTGTCTGAGGCTGACATTCAGCCCTTTCTCGATGCGCGCCGCCCCGGCACCTCCCGCTTTGTCACCCAAAGACGCGAACCTGACGCCGTGAAGATCCTCTCTGGCGTCTTTGGAGGGATGACAACAGGCACGCCGATCAGCCTGATGATCGAAAATGTTGATCAGCGGTCTAAAGACTACTCAGAGATCAAAAAGCGCTACCGCCCCGGCCATGCTGACTATACGTATGATGCCAAATATGGCCATCGCGACTATCGCGGCGGCGGGCGGTCCAGCGCACGCGAGACGGCCAACCGTGTCGCGGCCGGCGCGATTGCGCGCAAGATTATCCCGAACGTCAAAATTCGCGGGGCCGTGATCTCAATCGGGGATCAGGACATAGACCGCGCCCGCTGGGACTGGGATACGGTCAACGATAACCCCTTCTGGTGCCCTGACCCGGTCGCCGCCAAAGCCTGGGCGTCTTACCTCGATCGCATCCGCAAAGACGGCAATAGCGTCGGCGCCATTGTCGAGGTCCACGCGGAACACGTCCCGCCCGGCTGGGGCTCGCCGATCTATGCCAAGCTCGACAGCGAAATCGCGGCCGGCCTGATGACCATCAACGCCGTCAAAGGCGTCGAAATCGGCGACGGTTTTGCGGCCGGGCGCGCCAAAGGCACGGATAATGCGGATGAAATGCGCATGGGAAAAGACGGGAAACCCGAATTCCTCGCCAACCATTCTGGCGGCGTGCTCGGCGGGATTAGCAGCGGCAACACCATCGTCGCGCGCCTCGCCATCAAACCCACCTCCTCCATGCTGACGCCAACGCAAAGTATCGACGCCGACGGGAACGAAGTCGAGGTCGTTACAAAAGGCCGCCACGACCCCTGCGTCGGCATCCGCGCTGTGCCTGTGGCCGAAGCCATGGTCGCCTGCGCGCTCGCAGATGCAATGATGATGCATCGCGCCCAAATGGGATAATCTGGCCCGAAAGCCCTACCACAGCAGAAACGCAGCTCGCGCAGGCATTAGCCGAGCAAGGTGTGGCTTCGGCTAGCGTCCGAAGGACCTCGCCGCGTAAGCGGCGAAGTATTCGCCCAATTCATTCCCATATGGAAGAGGGGTAGCGATGGGTGATGGACCCACCGATCAAGTCGGTGGGAGCCACAAAAAGTATAGATAATTTTCCTCTATATCCCGCTCAGGCCGACTTGATCGGCGAGCCCATCTCCCATCATTCTCCGCTTTTAAAGCAGCAGCGATCTCTCGCTACGCTCGGCTCCTTCGGAGGCTAACAGAAACACCACGACAGCCCTTCGCTTCGCTCAGAGCGGGTGTTTCTGTTGTAGGCTGACTTTGGGCTTTGGTCGGTAGCCTTTGGCCCAACAAAAAACCCGACGACCGAGGTCGCCGGGTTGAACGTTTCAAAGGTGTGTCGGCTTAGTTGATACCGGACACTTCCGAAATGCTGAGCAGGACTTCTGTCCGGCGGTTCAGTTGCTCGCGGACACCGTCGCCCGTCTGCACGAACGGTTCTGTCTCGCCTTTGCCCTCAGCCGTGATGGCGGAGCGGGCAACACCTTGGCGAACCAGCTCTTCGACCGCGTCATTGGCGCGACGCACAGAGAGGTTCTGGTTGTAGGCGCGAGAGCCGGACGTGTCGGTGTGACCGACAACGCTGATCGCGTCGACATTACAGGATTGACCCACGTCCAGGATGCGGTTGATCGCATTCCGGGTCTCAGCGGACTGAGCTTGGTCAAATTCGTAATAGATGATCTCCTGACGGGAGCTCAGACAGGCGGGCTGAACAACCGGGCAGAATGAGGCGGGACCGTAGACGATTGAACCATCTGGGCACGCTGTGCGTGGTGGGCAGAGCGAGAGGTCTGTCACAACCTGCCCAGAGCCATCACAGGTGAATGTGGTCGGCGGTGGAGGCGGCGGTGGTGGCGGAAGCAGATCGCGGTTCCTCACGACGCTACACTCCGAACACGTGAAGGTCTGTGGTG
>CAWUKE010000250.1:0-2271 GCA_963922935.1 uncultured Alphaproteobacteria bacterium
GGCCAGGTTGGCGATCGTCCCGTCCATGGAAAAGACACCGTCTGTTGCAATCATGACATGCCGCGCCCCATCTTCGCGGGCTTGCTTTAGCTTGGCCTCAAGATCGGCCATGTCGTTATTGGCATAACGATAGCGCTTTGCTTTGCAGAGGCGGATGCCGTCAATGATTGAGGCATGATTGAGACTGTCCGATACGATCGCATCTTCGGGACCCAGCAGAGGTTCGAACACGCCGCCATTGGCGTCAAAACAGGCAGCGTAGAGAATAGTGTCGTCATAGCCTAGCCAGTCCGCCAGACGCTGTTCTAACTCCCGGTGCTGATCCTGCGTTCCGCAAATAAAGCGAACGCTCGCCATGCCGAAACCATGATCAGCGAGCGCTTTTTCTGACGCCGCGATCAGTCGTTTGTCGTCCGCTAAGCCAAGATAGTTATTGGCGCAGAAGTTTAGGACATCACCTTCTGACAGAGACACAGACGCCCCCTGCTCCGATGTGATAATCCGCTCGCGCTTATAGAGGCCGTCCGCTTCAATGCGGTCGAGCTCATCGGAAATTGCGTCTAGAAACGTAGTAGTCATGTTGATCCCGCTAAACCAAAGCGACGCGAGGTTCACCACAAAATCGAATTAGAAAACGCAATGGCTTGCCCGAGACGAACGTTCCGACATGCGCAAAGATGAAAATCCCCCCGATCTCGATAGTCTACTGCGAGATATTCGATCCTGCGAGGTTTGCGCCCATGCGGATCGGCCTTTGCCGGTGACGCCCAATCCGATCATCCGCGCGACGCCGCGCTCCGCCATTCGCATCATTAGCCAAGCGCCCGGAACCCTCGCCCATGCGAGTTCCCTGCCCTTCAACGATCCGAGCGGGCGACGTTTAAGGGATTGGCTAGGTGTTAATCCGGCCACATTTTACAATCCTGATAATTTCGCCATCACACCGATGGGGTTTTGCTTTCCCGGTCAGGATAAACACGGCGGAGACCTTCCACCCCGCAAGGAATGCGCCCCCTTATGGCAAAGTCCGCTGGACGAAGCTCTGCCCGGCGTGAAACTCACGCTCCTTGTCGGAATGTATGCCGTCAAACATCACCTGGGCGCGCGGGCCGAGCGCACATTGACCGAAACCGTCCGAAATTGGCGGCGCTATGGCCCTGACGTCATGCCGCTACCGCACCCGTCTTGGCGCAATAATGCCTGGATCAAAAAGCATGACTGGTTCGCCGAAGAATTGGACACCTAAAAACGGCGCGTCGACGACCTGGTCACGCGAGACGATACGGACATGGGTATTCGTTGAGCGACCTTGCGTATCGACGGCGGTCAATCGATAAAAGCCGGGACTTTCTGGCGTCCAAATCGCGCGGCCATCCTGCCGTGGAAGTGCGTGCCCTTCTGCGAACAGCGTAACCGGTAAGTCACTGTCCACATCAATGGTCAAGCCTCGGTCAGATTGTAAGATCTCTGATCCTTCCGCCGGGAAAAGGATCAGAGGGCCTTTATCCGTTTGCGTCTCAACCCGCGTTAAGCTCGCGGGAGTCGCCTCGGGACGCACCATCCGTTCGGGCTGCATAAGCGGCATGGCAATATCAAACAGTAGCGGGGCCGCCGCGCTTCGCCCCGTATAGCCCGGGCGCGGCGCCCCGTCAGGGCGACCCGTCCAGACAATGACTACATAATCGCCCGCAACACCCGCAGCCCAACTGTCTCGATGACCGTAGCTCGTCCCTGTCTTGTAAGCTAATCGCGGGACACCCGGAATGTTCGTAAAGCCTTTGGGTCGCGGGGCTCCTCGCAATGTCTCCAGCAAAGCCTGAGCGGTCTTCGGCGTTGTCAGCGGGTAGGTTTGTTCCGCCTCAGGCCTATCTGGCCGATACCGAAGGGCGCCGGCCTGCCCATCATTGGCTAAGGCCGTGTAGAGGGTCGCAAGATCTCTCGCGGTTAACCCCGTGCCGCCCAGAGCGATCGCCAAACCCTCGCCAACACTTTCATCTCGATTGCCTCGGACAGTTGGGCCGCTCGCATTCAAGGCGGCCCGAAACCGATCCGCGCCAACCTGGTCTAGGACGGTCACCGCCGGGACATTGAGCGAATGTTGCAACGCTTCGCGGATGGTGACTTGTCCGTGATATTGGCGCGTAAAATTTTCAGGCCGGTAATGCCCAAACCGCGTGGGCGCGTCCCTGACGAGACTGCCCATAGATAAGAGCCCGTCATCTTGCGCCATGGCATAGACAAAGGGTTTCAGCGTTGATCCAGGGGACCGCA
>CAWUKE010000251.1:0-2246 GCA_963922935.1 uncultured Alphaproteobacteria bacterium
GCCGACAGCGCTGTCAGTGTGGTGAGGTTGCCACGCCCCTCTTCAGAAATAGGATGACGGCGACTAATTTTGCGGGATCGCGTGACAGGGAAACTTTGCCCGCTATAGTCAATGGCAGAGGGTGAAAACACCCCATTCGCAAGGGCTTACCGGAAAAATCCGGAAGCTGATGTCAGTGTGCGCCACGTCGCACGGGGAGAAAATTATGACTTATCAACGCCGCTTTGCGGGGGCTCTTTTGGCGTCTTCGATGCTCGCCGCGCCCCTCGCTTATGGACAGGATTCAGACGACGCAACTTTTGTAGAAGATGTCATCATCGTCAACGCCACACGCCGGGCCTCTGATGTGCAGGACGTGCCGATTGCCGTCACCGTCGTCACACCGGAAGCGCTTGAACGCCAAGGGGTCGTGAATATTAAAGACCTCGCCAGTGTCGCCTCTGGCTTTAACATCCAATCTTCACAGACCGAAACGCAAGGCACGTCGATCCGTATTCGCGGCGTTGGAACAACAGGGAACAATATTGGCCTCGAATCCGCCGTCGGTGTCTTCATTGACGGGGTCTATCAATCCCGCCCAGGCGTCGCGCTCGGCGAGCTGGTCGATATTGAAGCAATTGAGATGCTGCGCGGCCCACAAGGGACGCTGTTTGGCCGGAATGTGACAGCGGGGGCGCTGAATATCCGGACCGCAGCGCCGAATTTTGACGGCTTTGAAGGGTTCGCCAATTTCACTTACGGCAATTACGACCTGGTCAATATTCAGGGTATGCTGAACACGCCTGTCTCTGAGACGCTCGCCGTGCGCCTCACCGGCTCCTACCGTGAACGCGACGGCTTCATGACATCGACCGTCGATCCAGAGGCGGAAAGCCATAATCGCGATCGCTTTATCTTGCGCGGGCAAGCCCTCTGGGAACCAACCGATGTGACGAGCTTACGTCTGATCGCGGACTATCAGGAAGTGGACGAAAATTGCTGCGCCGCCGCAACGATTTCTGTCAGCCCGCTCTTATCTGCGGCCACTGTCAACGAGATTTTCCCCGCCGTCGGATTTAATGACAGCGTTGAGGAATATCGCTTCAATGACCAGGAATTCGGCAATGTGATCGAAAACTGGAACATGTCAGCCGAGCTGAACCATGATTTTGGGAATATGACCGCGACCGCGATTGTGTCCTACTCTGACTTCCTCGGCTCTTCGACACAGCAGGAATTTAATGGTGGGCTGCAATATTCGGTCGCGGGGACAACAATCCCGGAACCCAACCGCACGTCGTTTGACGACATTCAGACCCTGACAGCGGAACTCCGCTTCCAAGGCGAAGCGATGGATGGCCGCTTGGACTGGCTCGTCGGTGGCTTCTATGCTGATGAGCAGATCGTCGAAGAGTTCACGCTCGGCTTGGGCCCAGATTATACGCGCCTCGTCTCAGAAGCGAATACGGGCGACCCGACGCTGCTGGCGACCTTTGCGGGCATTGGCGGCTACCTCTTACAGGGCGGGGATTTGAACCCCAATGCTGTCTTTGCGCCTAATAGTGGCGCAGGCCAGTTTGGTCAGAACCGGTTTGAGCAAGACGCGCAGAGCTTCAGCGTCTTCACGCACAATATTTTCGAAGTCACGGACACGGTCGATCTAACCCTCGGGGCGCGCTATATCGATGATAGCAAAGACGGCAGCTATGAGCAGGTCGCCACAGGCGGGGATCTCTGTCTGTCCTCGGCCTCGCTACTGGGCGGCCTCGTCGCCGATCCGGCGGGTACAGTCGGGCTGATTGACGGTCTGGGCGCCGGGGCGGTTGGCCTCGCGACAAGCGCTTCTGCGGGCACGTTCGCCTTCCTGAACTGCTTCCCGTTTGCAGCGCCAGCCATTGGGGCAACGGCTCCGGCCTCATTCGCCGCCTTTGGCTTCTTCCCGGAAGAATATGCAGACAATTTCTCGGATGAGGAGCTGATCTACACGGCCAAGCTGGGTTGGGAGCCTGATCCGGACCTGCTCTTCTTCGCGAGCCTCACGCACGGCTATAAAGCGGGCGGCTTCAACCTCGACGCGTCCGCCGGGGCGGGCGGGGCCGACCCACGCTTCGCGTCTGAAGAGATCGACGCCTATGAAGTCGGGATGAAGTATACGCTTGCTGATGGTCGGATGCGTTTCAACGTGACGGGTTTCTGGCAGGAAATGGATGACTTCCAGGTGCTGGAATTTACCGGTACACGCTTCCAGACCTTCAACGTTCAAGACG
>CAWUKE010000252.1:0-2175 GCA_963922935.1 uncultured Alphaproteobacteria bacterium
ATTGCGATATCTCCGTCGCCTATATCGCGGATGATAAAGTCTTGGGCCTGTCTAAGTTTGCGCGGATCGCTAAGAAGCATGCGCATAACCTATCCCTGCAAGAAAAGCTGATCGCGGATATTGCGGGTGAGGTGAAGGAAATCCTCGGCACAGACGATGTGGCCGTCATGGGTAAGGGCGAGCACCTTTGCATGACCATGCGTGGGGCGGAAACGCCTCACCAAATGGTGTCTTCGTCCATGTCAGGTAAGTTCCTTGAGCCGGATACGCGCAAGGAATTTATCGAAATGGTCAACAATGCGGAGAAGCCTCGCTTGTAGGCCTACCGATCGTCTACAGTTTTGAGGGAGGCGTCTGTAACGCCTCCCCTTTTTTATTTTGCGGCGGAAAACCCGCGCCGTAATTAAACCAGACATATCCCGCCTGACCCTTGAGGGTTGGGCGGGAAAACGCTAGCGGCCTTTCGAACACTTTTCGGAAGGCCTTTTTTGTGTCCAAACTCGTTCTCGTCCGCCATGGCCAAAGCCAGTGGAATAAAGAAAACCGCTTTACTGGTTGGTATGATGTTGGCTTGACGGCTAATGGTACGAAAGAGGCTAAAAAAGCCGGTACGTTGCTCAAGAAAGAAGGCATCGACTTCGATATAGCTTTCACAAGCTACCAACAGCGGGCGATCAAAACGCTCTGGCTCACGCTGGAAGGCATTGAGCAGATGCACATCCCCGAAACCAAGGCCTGGCAGCTGAATGAGCGTCACTATGGCGGGCTGACAGGTCTCAATAAGGACGAAACGCGCGAAAAGCACGGCGCGGAACAAGTCCACATCTGGCGTCGTAGCTTTGACGTGCCGCCCCCGCAGATCGATCAGGATAATGAATATCACCCCGCCAATGATCCTAAATATGCGGGAATTGATCCCTCTGTCTTGCCAGGCGGAGAGAGCTTGAAGATGACGACGGAACGCGTGCTGCCTTACTTCAACGGCCAAATTCGTCCATTTCTGGCGGCAGGGTCTAACGTCATTATCAGTGCGCACGGCAATTCGCTTCGCGCCCTGATGAAGGACCTCTTTGACGTAGCCGATGAGGATATTCCGGGTTTTGAGTTCCCAACGGGCAACCCACTGTTGCTGGACTTGGACGACAAACAAAAAGTCCTGAGTGCGCGCTATCTGGATAAAAAACGCGCCAAGCCGCTGCCAGGGCAGGAGCCCGCTTGATCCGGCTGGAAACAGAGCGCCTGATCCTACGCCCTATCGATATGGCGGCGGATTTTGAAGCCTTTGCCGAATGCTATGCCGACGCACCGACCATGCGCTATATTGGTGGAGCCCCGATGAGCCGGGCGCAGGCCTGGCGCTCTGTGGCGATGCTCATCGGCCATCAACAGGTGCGCGGTTATTCTTTCCTGTCTGTGATCGAAAAGTCCTCTGGGGCCTGGGTGGGGCGTGTCGGGCCCTGGTATCCGGAAGGCTGGCCTGAGCCTGAAATTGGGTGGACCTTACACCCAAAACATACAGGCAAGGGCTTTGCGACTGAGGCCGCTCAAGCCTGTCTCGATCATGTTCGGGATGATCTGGGCTGGACGTCTGTCATTCACCTCATCGCGGAAGGCAATGTCGGATCAGAAGCCGTGGCCGAACGGCTCGGCTCAAAGCGGTTGCGCCGTCTGGATGACGGTATTCCGGGCGTAACGACCGACCCCTGCCATGTTTACGGTCAGGACTTTTAGCTATGCCGAAGGTCCTCCTCGTCTGTTTGGGTAATATTTGCCGCTCCCCCACAGCCGAGGCTGTGATGCGCGCGAAGGTCCAAGAAAAAACCCAAGGACCTGACTGGATTATCGAGTCAGCCGGGACTGGGGGCTGGCATCGGGGGAACCCGCCGGATCCTCGCTCTCGCGAAGCGGGTGAAGCGCGCGGCTATGATTTTTCCGGCATGACGGCGCGCCAGGTCGTTGAGGCTGATTTTGAGAGGTTTGATCAAATTCTCGCAATGGACAGTGATAATTATCAGCAGCTTTTGCGTCGTTGCCCGCCCGCCCAAAAGAAGAAGGTGGCTTTGTTCCTATCGCTTTTGGATGACGCGCCGACGGATGTCCCTGACCCTTATTATGGCGGACCTGACGGGTTTGAAACGGTCCTTGATCTTGTGGAACGCGGTGCAGAGGCGTGGA
>CAWUKE010000253.1:0-2154 GCA_963922935.1 uncultured Alphaproteobacteria bacterium
CTGCTGCTGACCCATAAAGCCGCGACGATTGGCGAGATGAGCTGTAATCCAGCCATTGGCGGGCTTGGTAAAGGCCATCTGGTCCGCGAGGTCGATGCGCTCGGCGGGCTAATGGGCCAGGTCGCGGACGCGTCCGGCATTCAGTTCCGCCTGCTCAACCGCTCCAAAGGCCCGGCTGTGCGTGGCCCGCGCACACAAAGTGACCGCTTCCTCTATCGCAACGCCATGCAAGCCGCGATCAACGCCCAAGACGGGCTGACCGTGATTGAAGGCGCGGCGGACGATCTGATCGTGCATAAAGGCCGCGTCGCCGGGGTCCGAACAGAAGACGGGCGCGAGTTCACCGCCAAGGCCGTCGTCCTCACGACGGGAACATTCCTTAAAGGCGTCATCCATATTGGCGATCAACGCACGCCCGCGGGACGCTGGGGCGAAGCGCCCGCACTCGGCCTGTCAGAACGACTTTACGGGCTCGGCCTGCAAATGGGCCGACTCAAGACCGGCACGCCTGCCCGCCTGGACAAATCCTCGATCGATTGGGACGCTCTCGACCTGCAAGACGCGGATGATGTTCCTGTTCCGTTCTCTTTCTTGACGGATAAAATCACCGTTCCGCAGATCGCGTGCGCGATTACGCACACGAATGAGCGCACCCACGATGTCATATCAAAAAATATAGCGAAATCAGCGGTTTACAGCGGATCAATCGCCGGGAGAGGCCCGCGCTATTGCCCGTCTATCGAAGATAAAGTGGTCCGTTTTGCCGACCGTAACCGCCACCAAATCTTCTTGGAGCCCGAGGGCCTACCGGACAATCCGGATGGCAATACGATCTACCCGAACGGGATCAGCTCGTCCCTGCCCGAAGATGTGCAAGACGCTTTTCTGCGCACCATTGACGGCCTGCAGGATGTGGTTGTGCAGCGTTATGGCTACGCCATTGAATATGACTATATCGACCCGCGCGCCCTGCGCCTCACACTCGAGACGAAAGCGCTTCCCGGGCTTTACCTCGCCGGGCAGATCAATGGGACGACCGGCTATGAAGAGGCCGCCGCGCAAGGCCTGATCGCGGGCGCCAATGCCGCCCTCGCCGCGCAAGGCCGTGATCCGTTCATTCTGGATCGCAGTCAGGCTTATATTGGCGTGATGATTGACGACCTGACAACCAAAGGCGTCACGGAGCCCTATCGCATGTTCACGAGCCGGGCGGAATATCGCCTGCATCTGCGGGCGGATAATGCCGATATGCGCCTGACGCCGCTCGGCGAAGAGATTGGGCTGGTGTCCGACGATCGCGCCAAAGTGTTTCACGTGAAACACTCTGAATTTGAAGCCGCAAAAACGCTCATCACGACACAATCGGCCACACCGCATCAGTTGAAGGCGGCAGGCCTGACCATCAACCAAGATGGTCAGCCCCGGACGATTGCAGACTTGCTGGCCTATCCAGACATTGATGTAGAGGCACTGATCCCCGTCTTTCCAGACCTTGAGGCGCTCTCACCCCGCGCGCGGGAATTTGCTGAAATCCACGCCGTTTATGCCGGTTACCTGGAGCGTCAGGCCGAAGACATTGCCGCCTTCCGCCGTGATCAAGGGCTCCGCCTGCCAGACTCGCTCGATTACGCAACAATCGGCGGGCTCTCCAATGAAGTGCGCGATAAGCTCGCCGCCGCCCGCCCTGACACACTCGGCCAAGCGGCACAGCTCGAAGGTGTCACGCCCGGTGCGCTGATGGCTGTGCTCGCCTATGTGAAAAAACGTCATGCCGCCTAGAGGCCTATCAGCAGAGGGCCGGGCAAAATTTGAAGCCCTCGCCCCCGTGCCGGCCGATGAGATCTCCGCAATCACGCAAGACGTCGCCCGATGGGGCGATCTTCTTGTGAAGTGGAACGCGAAAATCAATTTGGTCGCCCCCGGCACAATCCATGACTTTTGGGTCCGACACGCGCTCGATAGCGCGCAAATCATCCCGCACATACCTCACGAGGCTGAAATCATTGCGGATTTCGGCTCCGGCGCAGGATTTCCGGGCCTGATGATCGCCATTGCCGCCAAAGCCTCGGGATCGACACGGCACGTTCACTTGATGGAATCGGTCGGCAAGAAAGCGAGCTTCTTGCGCACCGTCGCCAGAGAGTTGGCGCTCCC
>CAWUKE010000254.1:0-2143 GCA_963922935.1 uncultured Alphaproteobacteria bacterium
GTTTCGCCAGAAATTGATCGCCTGATCACCTTGCTGGCGCGCTTGCCGGGACTCGGGCCGCGGTCTGCACGCCGGGCGGCTTTGCATCTGCTCAAAAATCCTGATCGCCTCATGACGCCTTTGGCTGGGGCCATGACCCAGGCCGCCGAGACGATTTCCACCTGCACAATCTGCGGCAATGTCGATAGTTCGAACCCCTGTCATATCTGCACCGCGCCGGGGCGGGATAAGACGTCCATTTGTGTCGTCCAAGATGTCTCTGACCTTTGGGCGATGGAACGCGCCGGTGCGTTTCGGGGGACCTATCATGTGCTGGGCGGGACGCTGTCCGCGCTGGATGGTATTCGTCCGGAAGACCTCAATATCGCCTCCCTGATCCGACGTGTTGCCGACGGCGGGATTGAAGAAGTCGTGCTGGCGATGAATGCTACAGTCGATGGGCAAACAACGGCGCATTATATCACGGAACATTTGGAAAAGACGGGCGTCAGCGTTACGCGTTTGGCCCACGGCGTGCCGATTGGCGGCGAGCTGGACTATCTTGACGACGGCACGATCACCGCGGCGATGAAGAGCCGTCGCCGTCTTTAGGATCAAAAAGCCATTAAGAAAGTCATCAGGGGAGGGCGCATGATTATCTTACGGTCAAAGCCCTTAACGCTGTCTGGCATCATTCTGGTCCTGGCGAACCTGATTCCCGTCTTTGGCGTCCTTTTTCTCGGCTGGAGCTCTGCGGCGATCCTTGTGCTCTATTGGGCCGAAAGTGTCGTGATTGGGGTTTTGAACGTTCCCAAGATCCTCATGTGCCGCGATAGCGATAGGGCTGGCTTTGGGACAGTTTTCGGCAATGTCTTCACGGCGGTCTTTTTCTCCGTTCACTACGGCATGTTTACCCTCGTCCACGGCGTGTTCGTCTTAACGTTGCTGGGCGGGGCTGAGGTGATTGAAACGCCAGGTCAGCTCGAAGCGCTGCGCTGGGCGGTTCTGTCTTTCTTGGTTAGCCATATTTTTTCCCTGTTCTGGAATTTCTTGCGCAAGGAAGAATATGTGGGCCGTGAGCCAAACGCGCAGATGGCCGCGCCTTATGGCCGGGTTTTTGTGATGCACATCGTCATCATCTTCGGCGGTTTTCTCGTGCAAATGTTCGGCGATCCGATCTTCGCGGTTCTGCTACTGATCGCGCTGAAGACGCTTATCGACTATTTCGCCCACACGATCTCGCATGAAGACACATCCAAGCTGCCAGAGGCGGTCTAAAGCTCTTCCAGCACGCTTTTTCCGCGCGGGCCGCCAAACCATTTCCAGCGCTCATGCAGCCGGATTTTTCCGCTCGCGAGAACTTCGGGTGTGCTCTCACAGCGTCCAGCGCGCAGCACGCCTGACTTTGTGACATGGTGGTAGAAAAATTCTAGCGAACCATCGCTGGCAACCAGACCGATGATCGAGCCAAAATCAATATCCCCGCCACTATAGCTGCCGATCAAACGATTGCCGCGTTGTTCATAAGAAAAGATCGTATCGCTATCGACGTCACCGCTCGCATCCGTTGAAACCGCCTTAAAAAGCCGCCCGCCATAGAAAATTGTCATGGCAAAGCTCGCGGCGTGTTCGCGGCTTGCAGGGGTAGGGCGTCCGCTTCTGCGGATCCGGGATCATCGAGTTCCATCGTGTCAATCTTGGCCGCTTTGCGGGAGATTTTATCCGTAGACGTCTCGATCTCACCGAGGGTCTTACCGAGCGTATGAAACTGGTTGCGCGCTTTGATCACACGCTCGCCGAGGCGGGAGGTGTCTTTCAGAAGCTTACTAACCTCATCCAAGATCACATGCGTCTGCTCGCGCATGGCCGCGTCTTTCATCACGGCATTCATCGTGTGCAGCGTCGCCATAAAGGTGGTTGGCGACACGATAATCACCCGCGCCTGAAAGGCCTTTTCGATGACGTCTTGGTGGCGGGCGTGGAGCTCGGCATAGATCGCTTCACTGGGCAGGAAGAGCAGGGCGGTTTCATGCGTTTCCCCGCGCAGCAAATAGCGCTCTGCAATAGCGCGAATATGGGTCAGGCAGTCGCGGGCAAATTGCTTGCGCGCCAGCGTTTCGTCCGCTGAATTCTCCGCCTCCACAAAGCGCTGCCAGGCTTCCAG
>CAWUKE010000255.1:0-2134 GCA_963922935.1 uncultured Alphaproteobacteria bacterium
GTTGCCGCGGTCGGGTCGCTTAATCCCATCGAATATGCGGAACTCTTACCGACATTAGAGGCACTCAGTCCTTTCGCTCAAGCAACAGACGGCTCTGTGCGCTTTCTTGGCGATGCCGTCCCCACGATCCGGCGCGTGCGAGGACGCGGGGCTCTATCCGGGGCCACTTGGCTGGGCTTGCGCGATAATAACGCATCAACCGTGACCCGTTCCAATCGGGAGCCCCTTGCCCCGCCTTTGCTCTTTTTCATTCTCTTCTTTGTGGCACTGGCGTGGGGATGGTGGCGCGAGGCGCGTTAAGAGCTGGTTCAGTCTGATCGGTTAGACTGGTGCCGTATTGAGGGAACAGACTATGCGTCATCTTTTGATTTTTGTGGGTGCCGCCGCTCTTTTATCCGGCTGCATGACTGTCGCAAAGGGTACGGCCAAAGCTGTCACTCTGCCCATTAAAGGCGCCTATCACGGCACGAAAGCCGTCGGTAAAGGTGTCGTCGGGACAACAAAATTTGTCGGCAAGTCCGCCTATTATACGGGTAAAGGTGTTTACTATGTCGGCACAGTTCCCGTAAAAATTACAGATAAAGCCCTCGATACGTCGGCCAAAGTCTTAACCGTCACAACGCAAGCTGTCGATCTGACGGGTAAAGTCGTGACCGTATCCCGCCAGATCCAAGCCGCCGAATTAGATGCCGAACTCCAAGGTATTCGCGCCGCTAGCAACATTATTGCCGTGACAATCGACGCTTTCGCTTAAGACATCGCGGTTTAAACCGCGTGTGATCGCTCACATCTCTAATTCGTGAACGGGCCTTCATTTGAAGGGCGCCTCAGCTTTTGTTATATTCTGAGCAAAGGAGTTCGCCATGAAAACTGCTCTCGCCCTCACCGCCACGCTCACCCTCGCACTTGCCATGACAGCCTCTGCAAAAGGTGTCGGCTTTGACTCCAACTTCACGACCGCTGTCACAGGCCCCCTAAAAATCGAAGTCGTTTTGTCCGAAGACCTTGCGCACCGCGCCGATAACCTGCCGAAGAAACTCTCTGATCGCAGCAATGCACGTGGCCCGCGCGATGGATTTGCAGGCAATGGCTATTACGGCGAAAAAGACCTACAACGACTGATCGAAGAAACGGTGGAAGAACTGACCGAGGATTTCGATAAGGCCGGCATTGAAATAAACGAAACATCCGCAACGGTTTTACGCGTGACCTTAGAGGACGTTAAAAACAACCGCCCCACGTTCCGCCAATTGGCCGAACAACCGTCACTAAGCTTTGAGAGTTTCGGCATTGGCGGCGCTGAACTGTCAGCGGTGATTACAGACGAAAGTGGCGCAACGCTGGGTACGATGGATTACCGCTGGTACGATAATCTGGACCCTATCGGCTTTAACCGCGCAAACGGAACCTGGACCGATGCCAACCGCGCCATTTCACGTTTCTCTCGTCGCGTGACGAAGACATTGAAAGAGCAAGGGGCCGTCTAACCGATCCCCCTGGCTTCAAGGCACCCCAATATATTTATGCGTCTGCACCGACAGGCGCCATTGCGGATGTTTGAGGCAATATTCAAAAGCGGCTTGCGTATTGATCGCAGTCTCCGGGCTATCATCGCCGAGACCATCCAGCGGCTGCAGGTAAAAATGTTCGAAATCTAAGTCCGCAAAGTCCTCTGGCGTATTTGTCGTTTGTGGAAAGACCAGCTTCAACTCCTGTCCCGATCTTTGTTTGACAGGCGCATTGGCTTTCGGGCTGACGCAAATCCAGTCGAGCCCGTCAGGCGCCACGATTGTCCCATTCGTTTCAACTGCGACCTTGAACCCTTGAGCTTTCAAAGCCGCAATCAACGGCACATCCAGCTGAAGTAAGGGTTCCCCGCCCGTACAGATCACCCAGCGTTGTCCGAGACTTTCGGGCCATAAATCAGCGCATTGCGTTGCGAGTGCTTCCGCCGAATAACGCCCTCCATTTTCGCCGTCTGTGCCAACGAAATCCGTATCACAAAATGAACAAACCGCACTGGCCCGATCCTCTTCTCGGCCGCTCCAGAGATTGCAGCCGGCAAAGCGTAAGAAGACAGCCACGCGCCCGGCTTGAGCGCCTTCTCCTTGAACGGTTAGATATATTTCTTTGA
>CAWUKE010000256.1:0-2116 GCA_963922935.1 uncultured Alphaproteobacteria bacterium
AAAGCTGTATGCCCGCCTTCAGTCGGCACAATCCGCGGATGCCGTGCGCCAGGACCACCCGGTAAAATGCAAGACATGCCCAGACCGGTTCCTGGCCCCATCACGGCTACAGGTTTGTTATAATTGACTTTTCCGTCGATCAGAACTTGAAACCCGTCATCAGGAATGACGGTTGCACCATTGGCCATGGCCACAAAATCGTTCAGGACAACAGCATCTTCAAAACCGAATGTTTTGATAAGATCAGGCTCTGAGACCAGCCAGTCCACATTGGTCATGCGAATACGATTATCGAACTTGGGCCCAGCAAACGCAAAAGCCGCGCGGCGCGGCTTCGCGTTCACGCTGTCCAGATAAGCCGTCACCGCTTCATTGAAATGGCCGAAATCTTTGACGGCAAAGCGTTCAGAGTGATGGAGCTCGATTGTGCCGTGAGCTGTGCGTTCCGCAAAGGCAAAACGGACATTTGTCCCGCCGACATCCCCAACAAGGGTCGTATCGGTCAAGGTCGAGGCTTTTGCCATGCTCGGAGCCGTGCTCAACGCCATCTTCCTGGTCCCCAAATGACTTTACGTCGTGGCTCTTTCGGCCTGTGTTACCGCCATCATGAACGCCATATCGCCTAAAGTCGAGGCCCCAGCTTCGGCATTTGTCGCAATTTCTCGCTGCGGAGCGAACATATTCATGCCCAAACCCGACAAATTCTGTCGGACAGGCGCTTGCGCAAGCTCTCGCGCGCTTAAATCCGCGAGAACTTCAACTGATCCTTTGCCCGCATCGACTCGCACAATATCGCCCATTTTGATCCGCGCGATCGGCCCGCCTGCAAGGGCTTCGGGGTGCATATGGATCGCGGCGGGGAATTTACCCGAAGCCCCACTCATTCGCCCATCTGTAACCATGGCGACAGCAAAGCCTTTATCCTGCTGCAGACCCATAATGGGCGTCAGCTTATGGAGTTCCGGCATACCGTTGGCGCGCGGGCCTTGGAAGCGCAGCACGACAACGAAATCGCGCTCTAATTCGCCAGCTTTATGCATCGTGATCAGATCGTTCTGATCCTCAATAACGATAGCGGGCGCTTCGACGAACCAATGTTCGCGTTTAACGGCTGAGACCTTCATCACCCCGCGCCCAATATTGCCCTGCATCAGCGCAAGACCGCCATCCTCCCGGAAGGGGTCAGAAACAGACGCGAGCACAGCTTTATCCAGACTTTCAGTAGGCCCCAACTTCCAAAGGACTGTGTCGGCCTCATTATGGGCATTCCGGAACGGCTCTCGCGTATATTCCAGCAAACCATCGCCACCTGCGACTGTCGTCACATCAGTATGCATCAATCCGGCACCGATCAGCTCACCAATCAGATAGGCCATACCGCCTGCGGCGTGGAAATGGTTCACGTCCGCAATACCGTTTGGATAGATCCGACAGATGAGCGGGACGATTTTTGAAATCTCCGCATAGTCATCCCAGTTGATGATAATGCCCGCCGCCCGTGCAATCGCAGAAAGGTGAATGGTCAAATTCGTGGACCCACCTGTAGCCATCAGACCGACCAAACCATTCACAATCGCTTTTTCATCGATGATGTTACATGCTGGCGTAAATTCATCGCCCATATTTGTGATCTGCGCGGCGCGGCGCGTTGTTTGCGCGGTCATCGCATCGCGGAGCGGCGTATTGGGATGGATGAAGCTTGCCCCCGGCAGCTGCATGCCCATCACTTCCATCAACATCTGGTTGGTGTTCGCTGTCCCGTAGAATGTGCAGGTCCCAGCACTGTGATAGCTCGCCGCCTCGGCCTTTAGCAGCTCTTCACGACCCACTTCCCCCGCCGCAAATTGTTGGCGCACTTTGGCTTTTTCTGGGTTCGGAATGCCGGAGGGCATCGGTCCCGCTGGGGCGAAGATTTGTGGCAAATATCCATAGCGCAGCGCGGCAATCAAAAGGCCCGGCACAATCTTATCGCAAACGCCAAGGTGGATGACCGAATCAAAGCAATCATGGCTCATCGCCACAGCCGCGCCTTGAGCAATCACATCGCGGGAAAACAGAGAGAGCTCCATCCCATCCTGGCCTTGCGTAACCCCGTCACACATGGCGGGAACACCGC
>CAWUKE010000257.1:0-2091 GCA_963922935.1 uncultured Alphaproteobacteria bacterium
CCAAGACCAGCCCCGACGCACCCGCTCTGTCTATGCTGGACGCTGACGCGAATATTATCGCGACGCTCAGCTTTGCCGAACTTGACGCCCGCGCTAATCAATATGCCCACGCCTTACGCGCGCTCGGCCTTGCGCAAAGTGACCGATTGGCCGTTTGGAAGCGCAACAGCCTCTCCTTCCTGCCGCTTTACTGGGCGGCGCAGCGGGCAGGACTTTTGATCGTTCCGATTGCCGTTCACCTGTCTGATGCGGAGACTGACTATATCATCCGTGATTGCGGGGCGAAGGTCCTGATCACGGATGGCCGCGTCGAGGCGGCGCCGCGCTTGATCGAAAGCCTCACCTCTAGCGAACAGCTTGCGGACGCGATCTTTACGGCGGACTATCCCATTAACGGCGTTCCCGACTGGGACGCGTTTGCCGCAGACTTCCCGAAGACGCCAATCGCGGACGAAATTGCGGGCGGCCATATGATGTATTCCTCCGGCACGACAGGCCGCCCCAAAGGCATCAAGCCACAGATCATCAGCGAAGACGTCCAAGCCGTTCATCCTTTCATTCCGATCGTCGCGGGCCTTTACGGCGCGAACGAAAAGACGCGCTACCTCTCCCCCGCCCCGCTCTATCACGCCGCGCCGCTTGTTTACTGCACGTTGATCCATCGTCTCGGCGGCCATGTCTTCGTGATGGACAAGTTCCGCGAAGAGCCGTTCCTGAAAGCGATCCAGGATCATCAGATCACCTTTACCCAGACTGTTCCGACCATGTTCGTCCGATTGCTCAAGCAGTCAGATTCTGTCCGTAGCGGTTACGACACGTCCTCTCTTTCGTGCGTCGTCCATGCTGCCGCCCCCTGCCCTGTTTCCGTCAAGCGCCAGATGATCGACTGGTTCGGCCCGGTCATTCACGAATATTACGCCGGAACCGAAGGCAATGGCATGACCTATTGCAATAGCGCGGACTGGCTGGCCCATCCCGGCACGGTCGGCCGCGCCATCTATGGCCAAGTCCATATTTGCGACGAACAAACAGGCGAACCGCTTCCCACAGGGCAGACCGGCACCGTCTATTTCAGCGACGGCTCCGCCTTTGAATATCACAACGATGCCGCCAAAACCGCCGGCGCGCATAACCCCGCGAGGCCCGGCTGGACGACGCTCGGCGATATTGGCCATCTCGACGCAGACGGCTTTCTCTACCTCACCGACCGCAAGGCCAATATGATCATTAGCGGCGGCGTGAACATCTATCCGCAAGAAACAGAAAACGTCCTGCTCGAACACCCATCGGTCCTCGATGCAGCGGTCCTCGGCGTCCCCTGCGCCGATATGGGCGAGCGCGTCAAAGCCTTCGTCCAATGCGTGCCCGGCGCTAAAACGGAAGACCTAGATGCGGAGCTGATCCGTTTTACCCGCGCGCGCATCAGCCACGTCAAAGCGCCGCGCGAGATCGCCTTTGTCGATCAGCTGCCCCGAACCGAGTCCGGCAAATTGCTTAAGCGCCGTCTGCTTGATAGCTAACGTTCGACACACGCCCATCAGCCATCCCTACACACCGCAGCGATTTAAACGCGCTCGCATCGCGCGGAAAAACGAGCGGCGTCCGCGATGTGCGTAACGGGTCGCGCATATGATAGCCATTTTGCGAACGCCCCACGACCATCGCCCAGTGCGAGCGCCCGTTTGGCAAAATAAACCGCACAACCGGATAATCGCCGCGGGCCAGACATTGCGCGATCAGCGGATCAGACACGGTGTCATAAAAATGCGCCTGCGCCTTGCCGCCCGTCACCTCTGAAACGCCGTTCCAGATCAGCCAGCCGCGCGGCGTGAAATTCCCGGTCTCCGTCAGCCGTTCATTCAAATCCTTCGGATCCGTCTGAAAGCCCAAATTGCCCAGCGCCATGGCCACGCTTGTCACCACACAGCCATCCGAGGCGATCGTGTCCGAACTTTTCCCCAACCGGTCGCGCGCCCAACGCGGATCCTTTTGCGAAAACGCCACCCGGTCTGCCAAAAAGCCCGCCCGCGCCGGCGACGACACAGGCGCATCGCTGAGCGGCGCGCGCGTATCCGGCGTCCCACCGCAAGC
>CAWUKE010000258.1:0-2060 GCA_963922935.1 uncultured Alphaproteobacteria bacterium
GCGAAGTCGATGATGCGAAATTTGCCGCCGAAATAAACGGCGGGTTTGGCGCGAATTTCGGTGAGGTCTTTCAAGCGAGAACCGCGACCGCCTGCCAAAACAAAGGCCATCGATTTTTCCGCCAGACGGCGGTTCGACCCAAAGGCTTTTGTTTCAACCATAACAGTCCCCGTACAGTTTCTGGCCCATTTTCGCGGGCCTTTTTCATCTTAAAGCACGCCGTTAGTCGGAACGCAAAACCTGTCTGATTGTTTTCAAAGCCCCTTATCGCACAAAAATGACGCGCCTACGACAGCGCTGTCATTTTCAAACGCTCTGTGCTATGCTCAAACGCGAAAAAGGGGTAAAGATCAGACTATGAGCACGATCACACATATTCTGCCGGACACGCAGGGCCTGATGGAAGAACCGCTAGGCGATGCGGTGCTGCGCCATCTGATTTATTCCGTCGGCAAGGATAAAAGCCATGCCAGCCTGCATGATTGGAATGTGGCGCTGTCCCTCGCTGTGCGGGACCGGGTAGTGGAAAGCTGGATCGAAACGACGCGGCGGATTTACGCCAACAAGCAAAAGCGCGTCTATTACCTCTCTATGGAATTTATGATCGGGCGGATGCTGGAGGATAATCTCACCAATCTCGGTCTTCTCGAAGAAGCGACAGAGTTCTTAAAAGGTGAAGGCCTCGGCGCGCAAGAAGTGATCCATGCGGAACAGGACGCCGCGCTGGGCAATGGCGGGCTGGGACGTCTGGCGGCCTGCTTTATGGATTCGATGAGTACAACAGGCGTGGCCGGGATGGGCTACGGCATCCGCTATCAGCACGGTATTTTCCGCCAGCGTGTCGAAGACGGCTGGCAGATGGAAGAGCCTGAAGACTGGCTGCGCCGCGGTAATGCGTGGGAATTCCGTCGGCCCGAGTCTGTCTATGAAATCGGCTTTGGCGGTCATGTGGACCATGATGATCAAGGCGTTGCTACGTGGCATCCGTCTGAAAGCGTGGAAGCCGTCGCTTTTGATATGCCGATTGCAGGCTGGGACGGCGATCATGTGAACACGCTGCGGCTGTGGTCCGCTCGCGCTTCGACCTCTATGAACCTGAAGACATTTAACGACGGGGACTTCATGGCGGCGGCCCAACAGCAGGTTCTGGCGGAGACAATCTCCAAAGTCCTCTATCCCGGCGATCACACACCGCAAGGGCGCGAGCTTCGCTTGAAGCAAGAAGTCTTCTTTACAGCCGCGTCCTTACGCGATGTCATTCGCCGCTTCTTCACCAACTATGACGATCTGGCGAAACTCGGCGATCACGTCGCCATCCAGTTGAACGACACACACCCGGCGATTGCGGTGCCGGAACTGATCCGGATCTTGATGGATGAGCATGGCTTTAGTTTTGAGGACGCGCTGAGTGTTTCACGTGAAACACTGCACTACACGAACCATACGCTACTACCCGAAGCGTTGGAGCGTTGGCCCAAGGATATGTTCGAACGCATCCTGCCGCGCCATAAGCAGATCATCGATATGATTGACGGGACGTTTTATCGCGAGGCGCTGGCGCTCGGCCTTGAACATCATATCATTGCACAGATGCAGGTGATCCACCCGCACCAGCAGGACTGGGTGCGCATGGGCAATCTGGCCTTTATCGGCTCGCGCAAAGTGAACGGTGTGTCCGCCCTACACACAGAGCTGATGAAACAGACCATCTTCCACGATCTGCACCGCATGTATCCGGACAAGATCATCAATCAGACGAATGGCGTGACGCCGCGTCGCTGGGTACTGGAGTGTAATCCGGGACTTTCGGGCCTAATTTCCGACCATATTGGCCGGGACTGGATCACGGATCTGGAACATCTCAAAAAGCTGGAACCGCAGGCCAAAGACGCCGCCTTCCAGAAGCGCTATATGGACATCAAACGCGAGAACAAAGTCGCCCTCGCCGCTATGGTCAAAGAGCGGATGGGCCTGACACTCAACCCCGACGCCATTTTCGATACACAGATTAAGCGCATCCACGAATATAAGCGTCAGCTGATGAACATCCTTGAGACGAT
>CAWUKE010000259.1:0-2041 GCA_963922935.1 uncultured Alphaproteobacteria bacterium
GCTGTCCGAATCGCCGATGTGATTGAGGCCGTCGATGAGCCTATTAAAGCCCACGGCTGCAAGCCGGGCGCGACGCTTGGCTGTACAGGGCGAACCGCCCGCTGCCTTACCCATTCCCTTTGGGGCGCTCTAGAAGACCATATTGAAGGCTTTCTGGCGGGCGTCAGCGTTCAAGATGTCATCGATGGGCGCTTGCCGTCCCAAGAGATGGAGGCGGCAGAATGAGTCGCGTCTATCTTGATCATAACGCCACCAGTCCTGCACCTCAGCCTGTGATTGACGCTGTCGCGCATGCGATGTCTGTTGTTGGAAACGCATCCGCTCAGCACGGCCATGGCCGAGACGCTGGGCGCTTAGTGGCCAAAGCGCGCGAGGCGGTCGGTATGTCGATGGGTCAATGTGCGCAGGATATTATTTTCACGGGCTCCGGCACCGAAGCGATCAACACGGCGATCCACTCGGCTGTGCAGGCGGGCTGTAAGCATTTGATCGTGTCGTCTTTGGATCATCCTGCATCGATCATGGCCGCGGAAGCGTCAGGTGTTCGGGTGACGCTATTGCCGGCGAATGCGGATGGACGCACTGATCTCGATGCATTGGACCAACTCTTAAACAGTTGGGACGAAGCATGGGGGCGGCCGTTCCTCTCGCTCGTCGCGGCCAATAGCGAAACGGGTGTTATCCAAGACACGGACCGCGCGATTGACCGAATGAATGACGCAGGCGGGCTTATCCTAATTGATGCTGTCCAAGCGCTTGGTAAGCTGCCCATGCTTTACCCTGCCGATTATGTGGCGGTCTCTGCGCACAAGATTGGCGGGCCGCAAGGTGTTGGCGCGCTTTACGTTTCGCCTGATGCGCCGTTTACGCCGCTGCTCCGGGGCGGGGGCCAGGAACAACGTCGGCGGGCGAGCACATTAAACGTGCCGGGCATTGCTGGTTTTGGCGCAGCTGTCGAAGTGATGGACGGACAGTTTAATGTTGTCGGCTTACGCGACGCACTTGAAGCGCGTCTGTTGGAAATTGACCCTGACACTGTGATCTTTGGACAAAGCGCAGAGCGACTGCCTAACACGCTGTTCTTTTCCGCCCCGGGCTTGCGTGGCATGACGGCCATGATGGGCTTTGATCTGGACGGCATTTCCGTCTCTAATGGCACAGCCTGTTCGTCTGGCAAAGTCGGCGAAAGCCGCGCCCTGCGGGCCATGGGTCGCTTAGACGACGCCCCTGATGGCGCCATCCGGATCAGCTTCGGACCTGACAACACGATGGAAGACGTTGAGCGCGTGGCCGAAAGCTACGCCAAACAGCGCAAGAAGGCGCTCGCTGCATGACAGTTATAGTTACAATGTACCGGCCTGTAGGCAAAAACGAACTCGCTCTCATTGAGGAAGCGGACTTCCAAGCTTACCCACCGCGCTTACCCGATCAGCCCATTTTCTATCCGGTTCTCAATGAGGGTTATGCCCGCCAGATTGCTAAAGACTGGAATAGCCGGATTAACGCAGACAAAGAAGGCTATGTTACTCGCTTCGACGTAAGAAAAGATGTGGCGGATAAGTACCAACCCGAGGTGGTTGGCGGCAAAGAACACGAAGAGATTTGGGTGCCCGCGGAGGAGCTAGATGCTTTCAACGCTGCGATAGTGGGCAAGATCGAAGTGATCGCCAAATATGCCAATGACGAATTGGTTTGGGAAAAATGACTGAGACTGTAAAAATCAAAGACGGCATTGAAGCGGAAACGGTTGAGGGCGTGCGCGCGCTTGAGGCCGATAAGTATAAATATGGCTTTGATTCCGACATCGAGCAGGAGTTTGCACCTCAGGGTCTGAATGAGGATGTCATCCGCTTTATTTCGGAGAAAAAAGAAGAGCCGGAATGGCTGTTGGAATGGCGTCTCGAAGCCTATCGCCGTTGGCTGACACTGGAAGAGCCAGAATGGGCGATGGTCGAGTATGAGAAGCCGAAATATAACGAGCTTTACTACTACGCTGCGCCCAAGAAGAAGGAAGGGCCGAAGTCGCTCGACGAAGTCGATC
>CAWUKE010000260.1:0-1989 GCA_963922935.1 uncultured Alphaproteobacteria bacterium
CAGTCCAAACAACCCTTTGCAGAACAGTCTTCAAGCGCTGGCCTTCAAACCCTCCGCCAGCCAATTTTGGTCGCCGAGGACTTCGCGTTAAACCAAGACGTCGTGCGTTTGATGCTACAGGCAACGGACTATGAGCCCATCTTTGCCGAAAACGGCAAAGTCGCGCTTGAGATTTTCCAGGCCGAGCCAGATCGCTTCCCTATTATCCTCATGGACGTCTCTATGCCTGTTATGGACGGCTATATGGCCACGCGGGCCATTCGCGATTGGGAGATTAAAGAAGGGCGCGTGCCCGTTCCGATTATTGCGCTGACCGGACACGCGGCCGCAACAGATAAACAAGATTGTCGCGACGCCGGCATGGATGCATTTCTAACCAAGCCCGTCAAACAAAGTGAATTACTCAAGGCGTTAAACGTTTACGGCCAAGGCGGTCAATCGGCCCGCCTCGCCTAACGGGTCTTTATGGACCTTTGCTGAAACTGCGGCAAAGCCGTGCGCATCTAGACGCTATCCAAGCGCGGATTTGATGCGTAAATAGCGCGCTTATGTCGTCCAACGCTAATCCTCCGATCGATAATTTCAAACGCGCCCTTTCCAGCGCCACGAAAGCGATTGCGGCACGCGAAGATTTGGAGGTCTCTTACGGAGGCGACGTCGCCGGTATTGTGCGCGATCAGGTCATGTTGCCGAGCCTGCCGCCCAAACCCAAGCCGGCGCAAATTGCCAAAGCTCGCGGCGAAGCGGACGCCCTCGCGCTTCGGATCGCGCTTCACGACGCTGCCACCCACCGCGAAAACCTGCCGCAAAGCGGGGCGGCCCGGCAAGTCTTTGAAGCTTTGGAGCAAGCCCGGATTGAGGCACTTGGCGGGCAGCATCTCTCCGGTCTTTCAGACAATCTTCACGCCGCGCTGGACGCGCGCGCGGCGAAGCGCGGCTTCGATGATCCAGGCATCGCTAAAGACGATACGAGCTTTGCTGAAGCCGTGGGGCTATTTGCGCGCGAACGCCTGACCGGGCGCGCCTTGCCCGCCTCTACCAAGGGCATCATGACCGCCTGGCGCGACGAGATTGATCAACGCAGCCAAGGCCGGATTAAAGCGCTTCTCGATCACCTGTCCGACCAAGGCGAATTTGGTCGTCGTGTGAATGATTTCATCGCCGATCTGGCCCTCGACCGGGACGAAGCCGATCCCGAAAGTGAAGACAATGAGACCGAAGAGGAAAGCCAAGAGGACGAGCAGGAACAAGAAGAAACAGGCGCGGATTCCCCCCAAGATGAGCAACAAGGCCAAACCGAAGTCTCTGACGCCGATGCGCTGGAAGAAGATGGCGATCCCCAGGATATTGTCGATGCGGAAAATATTGACGGCGAGAGCGACGATAGTGAGCAAACACCGGACGCGCCCAACCAGCGTCCGCAACCCCGCAACATGCCGGAACCATACCGTGTTTACACCACGCGCCATGATGAGGTGATCAAGGCCGAAGACCTCTGCGCTGTTGAAGAGTTGGAGCGTCTGCGCGGCTATTTGGACGGGCATATGCAAGGTTTGTCGTCCGTCATTTCCCGCCTGGCCAACCGTTTGCAACGCCGCCTGCAAGCCCAACAACAGCGCAGCTGGACGTTTGATTTGGAAGAAGGGATGCTGGATACGGCGCGCCTAAGCCGCGTGATCATCGACCCGCTATCGTCCCTCACCTTCAAGGAAGAAAAAGAAACCGATTTCCGCGATACGGTTGTGTCGATCCTGATCGATAATAGCGGGTCGATGCGCGGCCGCCCCATCATGGTCGCCGCTGTCTGCGCCGATATTATGGCGCGGACCCTAGAACGGTGCGGCGTAAAGGCAGAAATTCTCGGCTTCACGACCCGCGCGTGGAAAGGCGGGAAGAGTTTCCAAGACTGGATGGCGGACGGCAAACCGCGCGGGAGCGGATCTGGGCCGGGCCGTCTGAACGATCTGCGCCATATCATTTATAAGAGCG
>CAWUKE010000261.1:0-1957 GCA_963922935.1 uncultured Alphaproteobacteria bacterium
ACGTAATATTCGCCGTCAATTCTGGGCGCGATGATGGGAAGGGCATCATCATTGTCCCGAACAACATCGATAAGGTTCGTCGTTTCATTTGTGACGAAACGCGTCCCAAGCTCCTGGAAGCCGGCCGCAAAAGCGGACAGTCGAAAATTATCGCCCTGGCCCGCTAAGAAAGCTTGTGTGATATTCCGTCTGTTTTCGGGCGGAATGAGGCCGCTCGTTTCAAAACTAGAGGAGACATCGTAGCGGTCAAAATAGGTGTCGTCTGTGACAAGCTGAACGGTATAGCCATAGTGCCACGTGTCGGAGGGTTTAAAATAACCATCGACAAAGAAATGGTTTGAGAACTCTGGCCCATCTGGAGCGTCGCTGGGATTAAGAAATAGATCAGGGTTGTCTAAAGATTCCCCATTGCGATCAAATAACGTGGCGTAAGTGGCTGAGGCGGATAGGTTTAACTCGCCCGTGGCAAATTTCCGTCGCCCTTCAAAAGCCAAAAGCGGGTTCACCTTGCTGTAAACATGCGGTGTGACGGTCAGGTCGGTATAATCATCAACGGCCCAGAAGTATGGAATTTTCGCCGAAAAGCCCCGCGCACCGCTAATGCCAATAGACGGTGTGAGAAGGCCGGATTGGCGGTCCGCACTGGGGTCGGGATGAGCCAGATAAGGCGTATAAAAAACGGGCAGACCAAAAAGTTCCAAGACCGCATCATTATAGCGGATCGTCCGAGACTTTGTGTCTTGGCGGACTTTACGCGCGCGCAACCGCCAAGTGGGCGTCTCGGCAGAGCCGTCACTGGACTCGCAAATTTCACAAGCCGTGTAGAACGCATTGAAGAGTTCAAACTCGCCATTGTCTTTGCGCGTGACAAACCGGGCGGCCGTCGTTGCACCACTGGCCAAGCGGGCGGAATAATTCGCCGCCGTACCAGCCTGTAATTCGTCAGAGAGTTCTAATTTTTCGGCATATTGTACATCGCCTGTTGCGTCGATCAAAGCCACATTGCCGGTGGCGAGAACCATGCCAGTCTCTAAGTTATAATCGACGCGGTCGGCCCGTAAGGTCCTATCTTGATAGCGGCCTTCAACTTCACCCAGTGCAGTCAGCACTTGGGCCGCTTCATCGTTGATCAGCTCATCCGCTTCCAGATAGATGATGTCGGGATCACGAAACGGGCTGTCAGCGGGGAGTTGCAGCGGCCTATTCGTTCCAGCCGCCGTCCGGTCCGGCGCAATTTGCGCGCTGGAGACCGACGGGACCATTAAGGCAAAGACGAGAGCGCTAAGGGCTGCGCCAGATAGGAAATGCATGCGTGGCGCAGTCATAATAGAGCGGCCTATCCCCTCGGCATTTTCAGCAGCGGCGTGACCGCATGCCCCGAAACCTAGAACGGTTCGGTACGTCTTAAGCGCCCATAAGGTTATTTTTCGAAAGGGTCCACGGGCCGAGCGCAGAAAAGCGATGTGGAGGAATTAAAATACCCTCATACTTCTCAAAAAAGTCGGTCTGATAGGCAATTGTCAGTCCCAAAGGGGAAGTCCAAGGCCTGATAAAGGTTTTGCTATGGGACTTGGGTCAGTGATAGCCATGAATTGCTAAGATTTTGCAGTCTATGCAGGGCGGAACTGCGCACAAAATGGGCGGCACAAGACGAATGGTGAGGTATGGCGAACCGCCAAACTAAACGCGCACAACAGAATAATCTGGCTGAGACGGGCTGGCGCTCGCCGGTTGGGCGTGTCCTTGCACGGGCAAAACCCGCCATCATCGGCGTGGGCGTCTTCTCCTTTTTCGTCAATCTTTTGATGCTGACGGGCCCAATTTACATGTTGCAGGTCTATGACCGGGTCTTGCTGTCGGCCTCGATGGAAACGCTCATCTTCATATCTATCGCCATGTTGGTTTTATATGTCTTCATGGGGCTGTTTGATTTTTGGCGCTCGCGCGTTTTGGTGCG
>CAWUKE010000262.1:0-1890 GCA_963922935.1 uncultured Alphaproteobacteria bacterium
TGCCGCCAGCCATAAATGTAAAAACCTTCGCGGATCAGCTCTGATTCCACGATGGTCCGTGCGGCCTCCTGCGCGCCCATATCGGTGCGGGGGAGGAAGACCATGCCGACCGCAATCTTGGCCGTGGTCGGCTTGTGGCCCGTTCGCTCGACTTGGGCGCGGAAAAATTCTTGCGGAATATCCAGACGGATGCCCGCCCCGTCGCCCGTCTTGCCATCGGCGTCGACCGCGCCGCGGTGCCAGACATTCTTCAGCGCTTGAATGGATTTTTCCACCACATCCCGACGCGGCGAGCCGTCGATTGAAGCGACCAAGCCCACCCCGCAGGAGGATTTCTCATGCGCCGGATCATAGGCGTTCGCCGCGATCAACTTATCGCGCTGTTCTGTGTAAGTCGTCAGCCAGTTGGTCATCGGTCTACTCCGCGGCCACTTTCTGTTCCGCCGCTTCCAGCGCGCGGAGGTATTTATGCATATGGGCGGCGGCGTCGCGGCCTTCGCGGATGGCCCAGACGACGAGGCTCGCCCCGCGGACAATATCGCCAGCGGCGTAAACGCCCGGTAGGTTGGTTTCAAAGGTCAGCGGGTTGACGCGCAGCGTGCCCCAACGCGTCACGGTTAGGTCTTTGGACAGGTCGCCCATATCTTCCGGCGTAAAGCCAAGGGCTTTGACCACCATATCGGCAGGGACGTCAAAGTCTTCGCCGTCAATCGGTTCCGGCGATTGGCGGCCTGATTTATCTGGCGCGCCAAGGCGCATGCGGTCGGCGCGCACAGCGGTCGCTTTGCCGCCCTTATCATGGACGGCCTTTGGCGCGGCGAGCCATTCAAAGGTCACGCCTTCTTCCTGCGCGTTGGCCGTTTCGCGGCGGGAGCCGGGCATGTTGGCATGGTCGCGACGGTAGAGGCAGGTCACAGACTTCGCGCCTTGCCGGACGGCGGTACGGACGCAATCCATGGCCGTATCACCGCCGCCAATGACAACGACATTCTTGCCTTCGGCGGTTTCGCTGTCGACCTTATCGCCTAACCCACGACGGTTGCTATCGATCAGAAAGTCGAGCGCGGGACGCACCCCATCAGCACCCGCGCCGGGCGCGGACAGATCACGCGCTTTATAGACGCCTGTGGCAATCAGGACCGCTTGGTGTTTCTGGCGGAGTTTGTCGAAGCTTATGTCCGTGCCGACATTGCAGTTCAGGACAAATTCAATCCCGCCCTCTTCAAGACGTTTCGTCCGGCGTTCGACGATCTCTTTTTCAAGTTTAAAGTTTGGGATGCCGTAGATCAGCAAGCCACCCGCGCGGTCATGGCGGTCATAGACCGTGACTTGCCAGCCTTGCAGACGCAACTGTTCAGCGGCGGCAAGCCCGGCGGGACCCGCGCCGATAATGCCCACAGACCCGGCGCGTTCGCGGCGAGGACGGATTGGCTCGATCCACCCTTCGTCCCAGGCCGTGTCGGTCAAGTGGCGCTCGACCGCGCCGATCGTGACCGTGCCGTGGCCGGATTGTTCAATCACGCAAGACCCTTCGCAGAGGCGATCCTGCGGGCAGATGCGGCCGCAGATCTCCGGCATATTATTGGTCGCGTCGCTGATCTCCCACGCTTCCTTCAGGCGGCCTTCCGCGGTCAGACGCAGCCAGTCCGGTATATTATTCTGGAGCGGGCAGTGGTTCTGACAAAAGGGAACACCGCATTGGCTACAGCGCGCGGCTTGTTCTTTGGCTTTGGCGTCAATGAAGTCGCCATAGATTTCGAGAAAATCTTCACGCCGCTCCCCCGCGTCGCGCTTTTCCGGCATTTCGCGCTCGAGGCGCACAAATTGCAGCATGCGTTCGGCCATGTGGCGTTCCTAAGATTGACAACTTTGAAGGTCCCGCGAGCTTTC
>CAWUKE010000263.1:0-1841 GCA_963922935.1 uncultured Alphaproteobacteria bacterium
CGCATCCCGGTGACCTTCACCTTGGGACGTGTTCACACCTGGTGTATAGTCAATGATCTGACCGATGGAGTTAAACCCGCGGACTGCAATTTCTTCGGCGGAGATGATGGAGAGGCTCTGTGGCACGTCGATGATCGGTGTCGGTGAGCGCAGGGCATTGACCTGATCCGTGTAAAGATATTGACCCGTGACGACGATTTCGTCTTGTTCCGCTGTGTTGTTCGCTAGGGCAGACGCCCCTAACAATATTGCCAGGGCCGTTCCCAGCGGGAGTGATTTTCTCAACATTATTCTGTCTGTCTTTCTATCCATTGCGACCCTCCCAACGGATCACAGATGCGCGCCCTTACATAAGAATGATTTGCAAGATCAAGTCTTTTTGCAAGTGATTTTCAGAACCTTTTGCATGTGAGGGGGCGCAAAACTGCATAGCGGAATAGCGACGCTCGTCTCTGCAGTGATCACGATACCAATAAAAAAGCCGCCCATGAGGCGGCTTTTCAAGGGGTCTTTAGCGTCGCTTGTTAAGCCGCGACCTGATCTTCCCGCGCGAGATTACGCAGCACATAATGCAGGATGCCGCCATTGCGATAATAATCCAGCTCATTCGCTGTATCGATCCTGACTTTGGTTGTGATCGTTTTCGATGATCCATCGGCAAAGGTGATCGTGACATCAACAGCGTCGCCGGGTTTGATGTCATCAATATTGGCGATACTGACCTGTTCATCACCGGTCATCCCCAGCGCAGTCCAGCTATCGCCATTTTGGAATTCCAACGGCAGGACACCCATACCGATCAGATTAGAGCGATGGATTCGTTCAAAGCTTTCCGCAATCACGGCCCGCACACCCAGCAAGATCGTGCCTTTGGCCGCCCAGTCGCGCGAAGAGCCATTTCCGTAAAGTGAGCCCGCAAACACAACCAGATCTTTGCCGTCCGCTTTATAGCGCTGCGCCGCATCAAAGATGCTCATCACCTCGCCTGTCGGCACATATTTCGTCACCCCGCCAGACGTGCCGGGGGCCATCAGGTTTTTCAGACGAATATTGCCAAACGTCCCGCGCATCATGACTTCATGATTGCCGCGGCGTGAGCCGAAGGAGTTGAACTCGCGGCGGCTGACTTGGCGCTCTTTCAGGTAAGTCCCCGCCGGACCGTCCGCGGGGATGGCGCCGGCTGGGCTAATGTGATCGGTCGTGATGCTATCACCGAGGAGCGCCAGAATATTCGCGCGGTCTATGTCGCGGATCGGTTCGGGCTCCAGACCCATCCCGTCAAAATAGGGCGGGTTACGGACATAGGTCGAGGCCGGGTTCCAGTCATAGACGGTTCCGCCGCTCACCTGAATATCCGCCCAGCGTTCATCCCCGTCATAGAGGCTCGCATATTCTTCAATGAACAAATCACGCGTGACGGAGGCGCGGACGACTTCGGCGATTTCCTGCGACGTGGGCCAGAGATCGCGCAAATAAACATCTTTGCCGTCCGGGCTTTGGCCCAATGGCATTGTTTCAAAATCGTGATGCATGGTCCCAGCGAGCGCATAGGCCACGACCAGGGGTGGCGAAGCCAGGAAGTTGGCTTTCAAATCGGGGCCAATCCGCCCTTCAAAATTCCGGTTACCCGACAGCACGGAGCAGCTGACCAAATCGCCCTCTTCAATCGCCTTAGAGAGCTCTGGCGCGAGCGGACCAGAATTGCCGATACAGGTCGTACAGCCATAGCCCACGACATCAAAACCGATCTTATCGAGCTCATCCTGCAAGCCGGAGCGTTCCAAATATTCGCCCACGACCTGACTGCCTGGCGCAGTCGAGGTCTTCACCCACGGCTTGAC
>CAWUKE010000264.1:0-1829 GCA_963922935.1 uncultured Alphaproteobacteria bacterium
GTCAGATCGACATTCTCCTCAGCTTAAAAGACAAAGATTTGTCCGACACAGCCTTCGCGATGCAAGTCGCGCGGAACACGGCCAAAAAAGAAGAAATGGCTGAAAAGTGTAAGCATGAGACCCGCGTGATCTGGGGTGATTTCATGAAGCCCAAAAACCAAGCGGATATGGCGAAATGCCATGAACTGGCTCATGGTATTATGTTGGCGGGATCTGCGGTAAAGCAAGACCTCCACCGTGAAGACGGCGAGAAGCTCGTTGCCTTGGCAAACGAATTTGCTGAAGTCTTCTGGGCCTCAAAAGGGGTAAAAACGAAAACAGTAACAACACCTTACGCCCCGAATGTTAAAGTCGTGGAACCTGACCTCTAGTCAGCTTCTAAGTTCAAATCTTTTAAAGGCGCCCCACCTGCCACCAGGATGGGGCGTTTTTCTTTGTCCGCTAAACCCGTCAAGAGCGCCCGACCATCGGGCATGACCCGGAATATAGCATACTCGGCCGCTTCGTAGCGCTCGCCCGTTCCGGACTGAAAATAATAGCGTTCGCCGCCGATGGAAGCCTGAAGGCGATTAGTCGGACGCGTATAACGAATTAGGCGTTCATAATCCGTGAGTTTGTCGCCTTCCAGCCATTGTCGGTCAAACCGACCGACAGAGTCTTCGTCGACCGTGATGATAATTTTGCCTTTTCGAGGCAACGTGTTCGGATCACTTGAAACAAAGTCTGTGTCTCGACCTCGAAAAACCCGCCGACTAATATCATAATTGAGCGTCATGTAATCGCCCAAGAAAAGCTCTCGCGGATCGACAGGTGCGAGTTCAAACAGGATGATTTCGCCGTTCTTTCTGATGTCCTGTCCTGCAAGAAAGCCCGTCGTGAATTTCCAACCGCAGAGCAGAAGCCCGAAGAGTATGAGGCCTATGCGGATCATTGCACCGCCCCCGTCATCCGCTTCGCCATCAACCATAGGCCTAGCAAACCTGCCCCTGTGAGCGCCAGCATCACGGAGAGTTGCATGAGGGTCAGCGATAAATCGAAATAGGTCGCGAAGAGGAAATAAGCCATGGCCACCACACCAAAGCTGAAAAGGCTCAACGATCGCAGCGCATAACCGAGCAAAAGCAATAAAAGGGCTGGACCCGCCCCAAGCGGTAAAATCGCTGCGATGAGGAAGAGAACGCCTAAAACGACCTTATTCGGCAAGCACTCAGCCCCAAGTCGTCGAAATATCCAAGCCAATCCCACAGCCAGTGCTGCCATATCAACGAGTCGAGGCCAAACGGCCCATTCGGACAGGCCCTGTGTAACGTCATGGCTAAGGCTGGCGCCGATTGCGGCGAGTAGAAAGACTGCGCCCATTATCAACCTTCGCCGTCCACCTATAGTTTCCGTCCCAAGCCAAACACCTATCAAGGCGAAAACAAAAGCGCAGATCAAGGCGATATAATCGGCAGAAAGCCCTATCCAATCAAACAATAAAGCAAAACCTACCATCCAGCCCGCGACGAGGACGAGGTGTAAAATTCGGTCTTCTGGCACGAGTAAAAGTGTCAGGGTCGAAACACTAAGCAAGAGCAAGCTAAACCAAAGGTTCGGGAACCCGCCAAAGGCTGCGGCGATCCCGCCGACCATGCCCGCCCCACCGAGCAAGATCAGCGTATTCAAGAAAAACTGTAGGTAAAGACCGGGATTGCGACGCCGAAAGATCAACGCGGGAACATAGATGGCTGCGCCAAAAATCGCGACAGCGATTTCGACCCGATCGGTTAACATCGCGATCAGTCCCAGAAAGCTTGTCAGGAAGGCCACGCCGAATAGAGCTGTCACAA
>CAWUKE010000265.1:0-1768 GCA_963922935.1 uncultured Alphaproteobacteria bacterium
ATGGTGCTGGCACTAGAAGATTTCCCCGCACAAGCCCTGCCCGAAACAGATGATTTCGATGTTTGGCACGAAGAAAATGGTTCGCGCGACGGTGTGATTACGGAGTTAAGCGGCCTGCAATATAGCGTCGCGCAGGAGCCCATCGAGGGCGGTATCTCTGCAGAGCCTGGCGAGGAAATTTTCGCCCATTATCACGGCTTCTTCCCCAATGGGGAAGTCTTCGATAGCTCCTACCTTCGCGGTAGCCCCCTCGTCGGTCCGTCTAACCGATTTATTCGCGGCTGGAACGAAGCGCTTGAGGATATGAAAGTTTGCGAAGCGCGCACGCTCTACATCCCGGCTGACCTGGCTTACGGAAATAGCGGTGCGGGCGGACGCCCAACCGGGACGCTGCTCTTTCACATGCAGCTCTTGCGCGTGAATGAAGGTTAGGATCACCGCTTTAACGACTGAAATATATCGCTAAAATAGAAAAGTCCGCACTCTTTTGAATGCGGGCTTTTATTTCGCCTAATCTTGCCGTGAACTACGCCGTAATGCGCAACTCGTTCAGTGAATTGCCAATATCGCGGAAGGCTTTTGTCAATTCTGCGGCACTATCCGCGTCGAAATATTGCGATGGATTAGACGCACACTGCTCAAGCATTGTTTTCGTGCTCGCATCTGTGACCTCATAAGCAATCGTGTACATGGTGATGCCTTGATCCTTCATGTCGTCACAGAGTTGCTTGGTCTTAGCGTCGGCATCAGCTTTGACGAGAGCCCGTTTTGAGGCGGAGTTACCGCCACTGTCCTGGTGACGCTCACCGTTTTTGCGAACGCTGTTCATCCCGTCTGTCATCAAGATCATAACTTTTTCTGAGTCAGGTCTTGGCGCACTGACAAGCGGCATGTTGGAATCAAGGGCCCGCCACCCCCACATCAGGCCCGCCGGAAGGTATGTATCGCCTTTCGGCTTTAAGCCTTTGATGGAAGACGAGACCGTCGACAAATTGGTCGTGAGAGGTAGAATTTCGCTTCCGCAGGGTTTGCCGCGCAGTCCTGGGATTTTTTGGCCCGCATAAGTGACTTGCATGTCCAGCGGTTCAGTGCGTGAACCGACACATCCCTGCCACCGGCTAATCCCACCTGTATTGCTGCATTTATAGACGGGATCGCCGACCTTCCGCGTTTTGCAATTCCGTGTCTTTGTGCAGGTCTTAGCAACGCCATCGCGGTAACATGTCGCCGTGTACTTCTCACAGCCGTACCGCTCTGTCTTTTGACGCCAGCCACAAGATTGCCCCCGTGTATCTTTATCCGCCGGGACGTTGAGCCACGCTTTGTTGCGCTGCGAGAGCCCAACATTGACGTGGTTTGAGAAGGGCACGACCGACATACGAATGTTAGAATTATTCTGCTCAGACAGCGTGTCAATCATGTCTCCAGCGGCTGATTTGAGCGCCGCCATTTTCGTGCCCTTCATAGAATCCGTCGTGTCCAAAACCATCGCAACATCCATTTCACGTTGCGCATAGATCGCGGACGCCCGTGCGGAGACATCGACATCTCCGCGTCCGATAATGCCGGAGAAAGATGATTTAGAGTTATCCGCGAGGCGCACCGTGACTTCGTCACCGACCTTGTTGATAGACAAGATCCGGAGGTCTGCGCCTTCGTCCCCGGGATAGAGCTGCGCCAGATGGGTTTGCGCCGCTGCCATCAGCTCCGCATCCGTTTCCAGGCCGGACTTAGCGAGCTGCAAAGCCACAGCATCAGAGGCATCAGC
>CAWUKE010000266.1:0-1745 GCA_963922935.1 uncultured Alphaproteobacteria bacterium
AAGGCTGTGTCGGACAAATCTTTGTCTTTTAAGCTGAGGAGAATGTCGATCTGACGCAGTGCAGACACGGCGTAATATTGGACGATCCGCGCATCATAGATACCGCAAGGAATATCGCAATGTGCGTCGGCTTCGGGCAGATCAATTTTTGAAAGAAGACTATGTAACATCACTCTTATCCTTTCCGCTTCATAACATAGAGTGTTGCAAAACCAGCCATGAGCGTCAGCGCGATCAGGCTCGCCGCGAGGCCATGTTCTGCCAAGAAGTGCGCGGCGCCATGTTCGCCGTGATCACCCACATGGGCGAGGGCAGGAGAGGCGAGGAGCGTTGCCCCCAGGCCTGTAAGAAGTGATGTTCGACGCATAGTCTGTCCTTTCAAACGTATTACTCTTGCGGGTGTGTGACCCGATAGGCATTTGCCACGATAAGGGCAAGCAACTGAGGGTCTCCGTGGCGATTCATATCAACAGTTCAGTCATAGATCGGCTCGAAAAAGCCGACCCAGACAGAATACGTGCGGCGCGCCTGGCAGATGTCGATCAGCGCGATCAATTATTGGCACTTTACGCCTTTCATGCTGAGTTAGCGAAAATCCCGGAGCTTGTAAGTGAGCCCATGATTGGGCAAATCCGCTATCAATGGTGGCGGGATTGCTTAGAAGAAATCTATTCAGGCGGACCTGTCCGACAGCATGAAGTGAGCGGGCCTTTAGCTGAAATGGTATCGCAGACCGAGCTTAGCCGGTTTCATTTGGATCAGATTATCAATGGTCGGGAACGCGATCTGGATCCAAGACCGTTTAGGTCTATTGAAGACGCGCAGGATTATACAGAGGCCACATCAGGCGCGCTGCTGACCGCAGCTTTGGTCATGCTAGGCGCAGAACCGAGAAAGAATGCTGGGCGAGCCTGGGGTCTAACGGGTCTGGCGCGCGGCTATCGTTATTATGCCGATACAATGCTGAAAGCTGTGACGTTTGAACAGATCGTTGCGTCTGCAAAGCTCGCTTACAACGACGCTAGCGCGCCTATCCCGGATCCCGCTCTTCCTGCTATTGCCTATGTGGCCCTCGTTCCAGGTTATCTAAAGCGGATGGAAAAATCGGGATATGATCCCAGGCGCCACGCGCCAATTTACGCGCCCTTTTCAAAGCAAGTGCGGCAGTTGGGCGCTGTGGTGCGCGGGCGGCTTTAAGCCCAGTTCGGTAAATCGGCCAGTGCCCGCTCTGCCATAGCGCGGCGTTTGACACGGGTTTTTTGCTTGCCGCGGGCGCGGGTGCCGTCGGGGTTTTTCATGACGAGGTTTTCGACGGGTGGGAACAGGCCGAAATTGACGTTCATGGGTTGGAACTTCGCTTTTGGCCCTTCCATAAAGCCGCCTGTCACATGTTCGACGAGGGCGCCAAGTGCGGTGGTCGCTGGCGGCGGGTCTAGGGTCTCACCTTTGGCTTGAGCGGCGGCCATGCGCCCAGCGATCAAGCCAAGCGCGGCGGATTCCACATAGCCTTCCACGCCCATAATCTGCCCCGCAAAGCGCAAGTCTGGACGGGATTTTAGGCGGAGCTGGCGGTCGAGTAACTTTGGGCTATTTATAAATGTGTTGCGATGGATGCCGCCAAGTCTCGCAAAGCGGGCTTTTTCCAAACCCGGGATCATGCGGAAGACTTCGGTCTGCGCGCCATATTTCATTTTCGTCTGAAACCCGACCATATTGTAGAGCGTGCCTAGCGCATTATCCTGGCG
>CAWUKE010000267.1:0-1677 GCA_963922935.1 uncultured Alphaproteobacteria bacterium
ACAGAGCAACGTTTTGCCACCATGGCGCAGCGCAATAGCGAAACGATCGCGGCCATGGGCATGGGCCAAAATATTCAGTCTCGCTGGGCGCAGTTCAATGTCCAAGGCGCCGAAGAGACGGTGAACGCTGCGGACCGCACGGGCGGCGGATCAGCCTTTACCAAAGCGTTCCGCATGTTTTTACAATCGGCCATGCTGGGACTGGGGGGTGCCCTGGCTATTCAACAGATTATCACGCCAGGCGCGATGATTGCGGGCTCTATCATTCTCGGTCGCGCACTCGCGCCCGTACAGATGCTCATCGGTCAATGGCGCAGCGTGGCGTCAGCGAAGGACGCCTATGATCAGTTGAACGCCTTCCACATTAAAGGGAATGAAAGCGATAAAGGTCTGACACAATTACCAGACCCGGACGGCCATCTTGTTGTTGAAAATCTGACAGCGGGTCCCCCGGGGGCGACACAGGCCGTCTTAAGCGGACTGAATTTCACACTAGAACCGGGTCAAGGTTTAGGCGTTATCGGACCGAGCGCGGCGGGGAAATCAACGCTAGCGAAATTACTGGTCGGCGTTTGGATGCCGCAACGGGGTTCAATCCGCCTAGACGGAGCCACCTTTGATCAATGGGACCGGGACCGAATTGGGTCCTTCATTGGCTACCTACCGCAACAGGTCGAATTGTTCGAAGGGACAGTGGCAGACAATATTGCCCGCTTTGATCCGAACGCGACAGATGAAGCCATTGTGGCGGCCGCCAAATGGGCCGGTGTGCATGATCTGATCCTAAAGCTGTCAGACGGGTATGAAACGCCCCTAGGCCCCGGTTATCCCGGACTCTCTGGCGGGCAGATACAGCGCATCGGTCTGGCCCGGGCGCTCTTTGGAAACCCGAAATTGATCGTCTTGGACGAACCGAACGCCAGTCTGGATGAAGACGGGGATCAAGCGCTGACGGACGCTATCCTGCAAGCCCGCGAAAAAGGGGCGGCGATTATCGTGATGGCGCACCGTCCCTCAGCAATTGCTGCAGTCGATTTGATCTTGTCCCTCAAAGAAGGAAAGCAGGAGGCATTTGGCCCGAAAGGTGAGGTGTTGGCGGGGCTGCGGGATAGGCAGGCAAGTGCGGGGCTTAAGAAAAAGACCCATCACACAGACCTACCAAATAGCGCATCCAATGTTCAGCCATTGCCAAAGAGAACCGTAGCAGGCCGCCGGGACGCTCGACAAACGCTCTTTTTAGGAAAAGCTGATCCTCTGTCGGATGGGTCAAAACAGAAATCATGAGCGTCATACGTTCAGATAATTTGGGTGCGCCTTCGGAGGTGTTGTTGGCGGGCAGGTCTGATCAGGCCAAACCCGCTTATGATCGCTACCTGAAATGGGGCTATTTGAGTGTGGGGGCCTTGGTCTTTGGGGTTTTTGGTTGGGCGGCTTTATCGCCTGTCAAAGGCGCAATTATCGCTCCGGGCTATGTCGCCGTTGAAGGGAAACCCGCCCTTATCCAGCATTTGGATGGCGGGATTGCGGGGGAAATCCTGGTGCAAGACGGTGATGTTGTCACTGTGGATGATCCGTTACTCCGCTTAGATCCGACAGAGATAGAGGCCAGCCGCGCCATTATTGCCTTGCAGCTGAATGAAACACGGGCGCGGGTCGAACGCTTAAAAGCGGAACGTG
>CAWUKE010000268.1:0-1609 GCA_963922935.1 uncultured Alphaproteobacteria bacterium
TGGATGCGAAGCTGGCCGCAATTGCCGGGATGGACGAGGCGCGTTTGGCGGCGCTGAGGATTTTACAAGAAGCCCTGAAGGCGTCGCTGGATGACGCAAGAGAGCGGTTCGAGGCGGGACGCTTGGACGGTGTTGAAACAGCCCGTCTGATCAGTGCCATCCATGACATTGTGCTGCAGGCGATTTGGACTTTCGCAACGCAGCACGTCTTGCCCAATGCAAACCCGACGGAAAGCGAGCGGCTCTCGCTCTGTGCGGTTGGCGGCTATGGCCGCGGGGAGATGGCGCCCTTTTCTGATCTCGATTTGTTGTTCCTGACAACGGATAAAAAGATCGCGCCCCATGTGGAGCAGCTGACAGAATATGTTCTCTATATGCTGTGGGATCTGGGTTTCACGGTTGGGCACAGTGTGCGCACGATTGATCAGGCTATTCGCCTCGCCAAAGAAGACCAGACAATCTTGACCGCGCTGTTGGATTTGCGGTTTCTGTCGGGGGACCAAGATCTGGCTCTGGCGCTGCACACGCGAATTCGCCGGGACCTCACGAAAGGATCAGGCCGGGCTTACATCGCGGGTAAACTCGCCGAACGGGATGCGCGTCATGCGCGTGAAGGCAACTCGCGCTATGTTATCGAACCGAATATAAAGGAAGGCAAAGGCGGCCTGCGCGATCTTCATGTCCTTTATTGGATCGCGAAATTCTTAGATCGGGACGGCGTCGTCAATGATCCGCAAGATATGGCCGGCTATGTTGCGATGGATTTGTTCGATGAAAATGCGGCTCAGCGCTTTGCCCGAGCGGCTGATTTTCTCTGGCGGGCGCGGCATCACCTGCACTGGCTAGGGGGGCGTGCAACAGAGTCGCTATCTTTTGATCGTCAAGTCGCGCTCTGTCGGGTGATGGGTTATGCGTCCGGTCCAGTCGAAGTCGCCGTTGAGCGTTTCATGCGGGAATATTTCACCAATGCCAAAGATGTCGGCGCGCTGACGCGGATTGCCTGCGCGCGATTAGAAGCGCGCCGCGCGGTGAAAATCCCTAATCTCTTTCCATTCCTGCCTGGTGCGCGGCGGAACTTGAAAAACCCGGCCCTTAAAATTGTGACAGGGCGGCTGACGTTCCACGATCCGCTAACGATCAAAGAAAACCCGTCCGTCATTCTGGAGCTTTTCGAAACGGCGGGTCGACGCAATCTCGATATCCATCCAGACGCGCTGCAAGCGATCGACTATCGTAGTAATCTCATTGATGCGGACTTCCGGCGCGATCCGAAAAATGCCGCGATTTTTACACGCTTGCTCCGCACCGCAAAGGCCCCTTACGCCACGCTTAAGCTGATGAATGAGGCCGGGGTTTTAGGGCGATATCTGACAGAGTTTGGCGGGATCGTCGCGCGCACGCAATTTAATATGCATCATGCTTACACGGTGGATGAGCATACGTTGCGCCTAGTTTCTGAGGCGGACGATCTGATGGATGGCCGTGACGCCGCCGGCAAGCTCCCCGTCGCGAGCCGGGTTGCGCAAAACCTCTCGACCGAGCAGCGCTTGACCTTAATGCTGGCTTGCCTGCTGCATGATACGGGCAAGGGTCAAGGCGATCAGTGCAT
>CAWUKE010000269.1:0-1533 GCA_963922935.1 uncultured Alphaproteobacteria bacterium
ACAGTCACAAAATCCTGGAGCGCTTAGCCAAGGCCCGCAAACAAGAAGGCCAGGACTGGCTCGGCCCAGACAGCAAATCACAAGTCACGGTCCGCTATCATAATGGTCGACCTGTCGGGGCGAGCGCGATTGTGCTGTCGACGCAGCATCTTGATCCTGACCTCACTAGTGCGGATATTCGTGATCGGGTGCAGCCTTATATTGAAGAGGTCCTGCCCTCCGGCTGGATTGACGAACGCACCATCTTTCACATCAATCCGACAGGCAAATTCGTCATTGGCGGCCCGGACGGGGATGCGGGTCTGACGGGTCGTAAGATCATTGTTGATACTTATGGCGGGATGGCGCCGCATGGGGGTGGGGCGTTTTCCGGCAAAGACCCGACAAAGGTTGATCGCTCCGCCGCTTACGCCACGCGTTATCTGGCTAAGAATTTGGTGGCCGCCGGCGTTGCGCCTTGGGTGGAAATTCAAGTCAGCTATGCCATCGGTGTGGCTGCTCCGACCTCCATTTACGTTAATGTCGATGATAACAATCCGATCAAAGGCGACCGGATTGAAACAATCATTCGTCAGGTCATGGACCTCACCCCGCGGGGCATTCGCACGCATTTAGACTTAAATAAGCCGATCTACGCGCCCACCGCCGCATATGGCCATTTCGGTCGCGACCCGGGGGCGAACGGCGAGTTCAGCTGGGAAAAGGTCGATCTGGTGGACGAGATTAAAGCGCGGCTTTAACCTAGCCTTCTAACCGCTCTCGCTTGTCTTCGAGCGTCAGCCATTCTTCTTCGGCGGCCTCCAGGGTCGCCGTTTTTGTTTCCAACTCTGCCGACGCGGCCGCAAAGCGGGCGGCGTCACGTGTATAAAGATTGGGGTCCGCAAGCTCGGCTTGAAGCGCGGCAATGGCGGTTTCCAAAGCCTCCATTTCACCGGGGAGCTGTTCGAGGCGGTATGTCTCTTTATAGCTCATGCGCTCGCTGCGCCCAGACGATTTGGTGGGCGATTTGGGTTTTGAGGCGGATGTCTCGCTTTTTGTTTTGGCGGTCGTCGCGGCTTTGCGGGCTTTCACGCCTACGCCCCGCTGGCGCGCCATATCGCTATAGCCGCCAGGATAGAGCGACCACTCGCCCGGCGCGTCATAGACGAGCGTGCGCGCGGCGAGGCGGTCAATGAAGTCCCGGTCGTGACTTACGAGAATAACCGTCCCGGGATAGTCACTGATCATTTCTTGCAAAAGATCGAGCGTCTCTAGATCAAGATCGTTGGTCGGCTCGTCTAGGATTAAGAGGTTGGAGGGCAGGCGTAATCCGCGCGCCAGCTGCACCCGCGCGCGTTCTCCGCCGGACAGAGCGCGAAGGGGCGTCGTTGCCTGTTCAGAACGGAACAGAAAATCCTTCATATAGCGCATGACATGGATCGGCTTGTCATTGACGATCACCGTGTCAGACCCCTCGCCCATGGCGTCGCGTAGGCTCATTTCTGGATCGAGCGTTTCACGCCGCTGATCAATGACAAGAGGTTGGAGATTTTC